>JBGTCC010000108.1:0-3469 GCA_041749055.1 Thermodesulfobacteriota bacterium
CATCTTGCTCGGGGTCAAAGCCGTGATGAGCGAGCTCGTGCAGTTCGCTGCCGGCAGATAACAGCGAGAGAAGAAAGAGGAGACCATTTGTGATTACTCATGGAGCGGGTGTTAAAATAATAACTTTCGGCGCGCTCTTAGTGTCCGCAGCACTTTCAGCCGATCACGGTTTCGCCCAATCTTTTTATCAGGGGAAAACCATAACCGTCGTCGCCGGTACCGCGCCGGGAGGAATCGGCGATGGGCGAGTAAAATCGCTGATTCCGTATCTGCGCAAATACATCCCGGGCAGTCCGGCGATCGTGATCGAATACATGGATGGCGGCGGCGGTCGCCAGGTAGGCAACCATATGGCTCGCAACGCCCGGCCGGACGGGCTCACCATCGGTGCATTCAGCAGCAGTGTGATTTCACTGAATATCCTGGGCGAAAGCGGAGTGATGTACGATATCGATAAATTTTTCTACCTGGGCTCGCCGGAAAGCACGAGCCACCTGGTGTTCTATACCAGAAAGGAGGCGGGTCTGAGCAATTTGGAGAAACTCCGAGCCGCATCAGGAGTCAGAGTCGGTGCTCGGCCGGTAGGGCACAGCGCCTACGTCGCGGCCCGTCTATTTGCCTATTATCTGGGTTTAAAAGACAGCAGGTTCATCCCTGGCTACGCGGCTCCCGAACTAGACGTTGCCCTGCTGCGCGGCGAGGTCGATGCCAGAGCGAACACCTCGGCGTCGGTCTGGCAGCGCAATCCCGATTGGTTAGAAAAAGGTTTGATGGATTTTCACGCCGCGTTGGAGGTTCCCAAGGGAACCAAGCCTCCTCGCTTCGGCCATATCCCTGAGATCGAGAGCTTCGCCAAATCTGAAAAAGAAATTAAGCTTCTCACCCTGTCGCGAACCTTTAGACTGACGGGCTCGCCCTACGTCATGCCTCCGGGAACGCCTAAAGATCGCGTGGAGGTAGTCCAAGAAGCGATGCGCAAGGCGCTTAAAGATGCCGATTTTCACCGCGAATACCGTAAGATCGTCGGTGACGACGCCAATCCGTTGATGCCCGAGGAATTGGCCAAAGCCATTCGCGACACCCCACGTGACGCTGAATTGATCGAGATGTTCAAAACACTCTCGGGCTCCGCGCCGCTGCCGGCGCGCTAATCCCGCAAGCGAAGATTGGCGGTCAAATCTTTCGTCGTGAGCATATCTTGGCTTGGCACGCCTTCTGCCAAAGATTAACAAAGATTAGATCCCATGATCGACTATGCGCCGTTAGCTCGACGACATTCCCAGGCGCTAAATTCGTCGTGCGCCCCGAAACCACTCACCCGAATCAGCTGGGAGCACTCCTGAGACTTTTAATCGCAATGTGCAGGAATCCATCCCAGGACATTAATGGCCGGACGCTCGAACTGGAGAAACGATTCGTAATTGTTCGAGCTAGATTTAGAGATTCTCTCTGGAGTTTGTCCAGTTAAAAGACAGCGCATGGCTGGAGGTCCAACTTTACCGGTCGGAGCTCCCTTCCATGGTTTAATATTCTGTCAATTTTGGCTAACGCGCAACAAAGCATGTTCGCTGTTTCAAAGTTGGAACACTCGGGGCGCTCGCCGATTCCAAATCAGATACATCGACAATTACTCATCCGCCCGGCGCGCCGTCGCGCACGGTGTAAAGCTCGCGCTTTGATGGTTGAACCAGCAGCCCAGACACTTCGCGTGCCCACTGTTGGAAGTCGTTGTTAGCCGTTACTTCTTTGATCTGGCTTTCGAGCGTCCCCGGATCGGTCACTTCTTGCTCGAACACCAGATCCGATGCCCCGGATGAGCCAAAGTGAGTGCGCATCACACGGGAATTGGTTCCGCCGGCTTGTTCGACCCATTGACGAAGCATCATAAGCCGCGCCTCTACTTCTTGGGTTTTCCCCGGCAGAGTATGAAACGTCAAGCGCGATAAATACATATCGTCCTCCTTATTCAAAGTCTGCTAAACGATTCTTGGTGAATGCAAATAACGCGCCCCGAAATGGCGGCCATCGGGTGAAGTGGCATGCCGATCGAGAACTAAAAACTAGTGACAAACATTGGCCGGCTTTGCCGTTGTCATACCGCCGGAGATGGCCTCACGCTATAAGTTCGAGGACTATAGAAAATCGGCACTGTGTCCAAGCTCACCGGACGACCGCGCAAATTGCTGCCCAGTACTCGACTATCTGAATGCGCCAATCCCCGGTGTTTTAACTTCGAGTTTGGCGAGGGCACCGCGTGTCGTGAGATACAGGGTGCGAAAGTCCGGTCCGCCGAAAGCGAGGTTGCGAACTATCTCCGGCATCCGGACGATGCCGATGACCTCACCCGATGGAGCAATAACCCAGATGCCGCCGGAGCCGACGCAAAACACTCGACCCTCGGTATCGACTTTGATGCCGTCGGGCACGCCGGGAGCCGCCGAGGACATATCACAGAATACGCGGTTGTTGCTCAGCGTCCCGTCCGGAGCAACGTCGAACGCGCGGATGCGCCGATGCGGACAAACCTCGCCACGTTCCGCCTCCTGGAAGCAGCGCTCGTCGAGCCGGCTGATCGCTACGTACAGCACCGACTCATCGGGAGAGAACGCCAGCCCATTGGGGTATTCGCATTCATCCGTGGCAAGATGCGCATCACCCGTCGCATCGATGCGAAATACGCCGGAAAATCCGATCTCCCGCAGCTCTGCTGGCAGGCGCAGTCCGGGGTCGGTGAAAAAGATGCTGCCATCGGAGCGGCACACCACATCGTTCGGTTTATTGAACCGTTTGCCTTGCCAGCGCTCGGCAATGGCCGTGACCGTGCCATCTGCCCTCATCCGGTAATGCGCCGGTGATCGGCGCCTTCGCACATGATGAGACGGCCCTGGCGATCGAGTGTGCAGCCGTTCCCCTCTCCGGTATTCTCCCGCACCACCGTTACCGACCCGTTCTGGTCCCAGCGCAGCAGCCGGTTCCCCTCGAGATCGACAAAGGTAACATACCCCTCGGCATGCCAGAGCGGCCCTTCGGCGCGGCCCCAGCCAGTGGTCAGCAGGGTCGGCTCGGTGGATTCGAAAATGTCGGAGAGATTTTCAGCCATCGTGCACCTCCTTGATTTTCAGGTTTTGAGGTTTCAAGTTGGCGACCTTTTGCCACTTTTATTTGCTTCCCACTGCGAGGGCGGACCGTTGGGGGGTGATGGTCTTAGCCGGCCTTCGACGGCAAATTTATGCCGAGCGCGCTCATCGCGCCAACTAAAATAGCGAGCACGATGACAAACCAGCCGAATGATTTTTTCAGAGTCGGACCAGGAACATTGTCGGCAATCCATAAACCACCGAACATGCCGGCAAGCGCCAGACCGAGAAAACCCAGAGTCAAGGACCAGTCGAACGAAGTACTTCGCATATGCCCGAGCAAGCCTCCGGCTCCGGCCAAAGTGATGATCGCCAAGGAGGTGCCGACCGCT
>JBGTCC010000109.1:0-2916 GCA_041749055.1 Thermodesulfobacteriota bacterium
ACGACTCACACCTCACAACCGTCGCCTATTTCTGCCCATAGAGCTTCTTGATGAAACCGCTCTTGTCCAGCTCGGCCATGAGGCTCGGGTCCATGAACTCCTCTGGTTTACGACTGCGAATCTCCGGCCTGGTTTGCGCTACATAGTCGTAAGTAGCTTCAAGCCCATGCATAATTGGGTATGGAACCGAGATGAAATCCTTATTGTAAATTTCGTACGAACCCTCCAAAAGCTCCTGATCGTTGGTTCTGAGATACTTGCTCAAAACTTTCATGCTGAAGTCTTTGTGCGCCTTGAAATAGGCGATGCCTTCGACATGGGCCTTGAGCATGCGCATCACGGTGTCGCGATCGTCCTGAACGGTTTTCCGGCGGGTCACCACCGACATGGATGGATAAACGACCTCTTTTCGCGCATCCCAAAGCACTCGATACCCCAGTCGCAGTGCCTGAACATCCGTGGGATAGGACAGATCCGCGGCATCCACCCGCCCCGATGCCAACGCTTGCAGCCGCTCCCCCGGCGTGCCGATTGAAAGCCAGGTAACGTCGCGAATTGGGTCCATGCCGTTCTTTCGAATAATATATTTAAAAAGAAAATCGCCTAAAGAACCTAAACTTGAGGTCGCGATCCGCTTTCCCTTGATGTCCTCGGGTCGTCTAATTTCCTGCTTGACCAGCAGTTTGCTCTGCACTCCGGGCACCGTGTGAGCGATGTTTACCAGATCGGCGCCGCCGAGATTGGCCATCATCACTTGCGGCACGGCAACCGGCGCGGCAAACAGACTGCCGCCGAGAATCGCCGCCGAAGTTTGGCCCGAACCTTTAACCAGGACCAATTCGACATCGAGTCCGTTCTTTTCGTAAATCTTCGCGTCCTTCGCAATCCACGGAATCCAATTGGACGCGGACAACGAAGTTACGCCCCAGCTGATCTTCTTCAAGGGCTTGTCCTGAGCCTGCGCCGAAAGAGCCGAACCCATCAGGCTAGCTAAAAGCGCGACCACGACAATTATCCCTGTGCCTGGTTTGTCCATGATTTCTGCCTCGATTCTTGCTATTGCCTTCCGCCCCACGCCAACATCAGCGTCTTACGGCGAACGGTTTGGCAAAGCCGCTATCCTCGATCTTCTTGAGAAACCTATGATCGTAAAAGTCTTCCGGGTTTGCCGTGGCGGCTTTAGGTTGGCCGGCGACCAAAAACTGCAAGACCGCCTTAACCCCGGCCACGCTGGCATACGGCATCACCGGCATGAGATCGAGATAATACTCATAACCCTCTTCGGCCCGCGACCGATCGTTCATCTTCATAAACTTCATGATGCCCGCGACGGTTTTTTCTTTCTGGGTGCGAAAGAAATGCAGCGACTCGATGTAACCTTTGAGAAAATTCTCGACCAGCTGCGGGTGGCTCTTGACATAACCCACCATGCCGGCAATCGACGAACCGGCGTATTCAATATCCGATTTGCGCATGTCGATCAGCTCGCGGAAACCGAGCTGCCTGGCGATGCCGCTAAACGGCGGCGTCAGAGCGGTGGCCGCAACCGAGCCGCGCTGCAGCGCATTCATGCGTCCCTGCTGGCTATCGCCGACGGAAATAAAGATAACATCCTTACCCGGCTCCAACCCCCATTTGCGCAGAATTAATCGCAAGGCGCTGTCGGCTGACGCGCCGGGCCGCGTCCCGGTCACGACCTTCCCCTTCAGATCCTGAGGGGTTTTAATATCGGGCGTGGCGAATATGCTGTACTCGAGCGTGCTCGACTGGACGGTCAGCATGGTAATATCCATCCCGCCGAGCCGCGCGCTAATCGTGGCCGTCGAGCCGGCTGAAAGAAACTGCACGGAATTCGAAGTAACCGCCGCCAGCGAATTCATCCCGCCGCCCATGTAGATCGGCTCCAGATCGACGCCGTACTTGGCGTAGAGCCCGTATTGCTGACCCACTGGGATGACACTGGTGTTAACGGATATCGAACCGAGAGCCACGCGAACCTTCTCCCGCGTCTGCGCCGTAACCAGCTGCGGCACCAGCAATAAAAAAGTGATTAGGAGTATTCGATTGCGCCCCATGGGTATCCTTCCGATCTCTGTTGATTGTCCAATGCCTGCTGTCTCGTGCCTAATCTTCTTCGTACTGCTCCTTCAATTTCGCCACCACCGTCGGATCGGCCAGGGTCGTCGTGTCGCCCATCGCCCGTCCATCGGCGATATCGCGCAGCAAACGGCGCATGATCTTGCCGCTGCGGGTTTTCGGCAACTCGGCCGCGAAGAGAATTTCATCGGGCCGGGCGATGGGCCCGATCTTCTTGGAGACATGGGCTTTGAGCTCGTCGATCAATGAATTGCTCCCATCCACACCAGCTTTCAGTGACACGAAGGCGCAGATCGCCTGGCCTTTGATCTCATGCGCTTTGCCGATGACCGCGGCCTCGGCGACTTTCTGATGATCGACCAGCGCGCTCTCGACTTCCATGGTGCTGATACGATGGCCCGCCACGTTCATCACGTCGTCGACCCGGCCGAGCAACCAGAAATAACCGTCCTTGTCGCGCTTGCAGCCGTCGCCGGCAAAGTATTTGCCAGGAAAGCGGCTCCAGTAGGTTTGCACAAAGCGGTCGGGATCGCCGTAGATCGTCCGCATCATCGCCGGCCAAGGTTTAGTTAGAACCAAGTAACCGCCGCCGCCCCTCGGTACCGACTTACCGTTTTCATCGACGACGTCGGCTTCGATGCCGGGCAGTGGCATGGTCGCTGACCCTGGTTTTAGTTTGGTAATGCCAGGCAGCGGCGAGATTAGCGGATGGCCGGTCTCGGTCTGCCACCAAGTATCCATCACCGGACAGCGGCTGCCACCGATAAATTTGTGATACCACATCCACGCTTCCGGGTTGATCGGCTCGCCAACGGAACC
>JBGTCC010000110.1:0-4477 GCA_041749055.1 Thermodesulfobacteriota bacterium
GCCGCGAGAATGCCCGCGACGAGATGAATACCGGTGCCAGAATCGCCGATCTGCGAGCCGGTGACCAGCGGCGGGCCATCTTCGAATCCGGTGGTGCTCGCCGAACCGCCGGTGCATTGGGCGATGTTTTCGTAGACCTTACAATCTTCGTAGGGGCCGGGGCCAAAGCCTTTGACGGATGCGTAGATCAGGCGCGGGTTGAGCTCGTGAATCACTTCCCAGGTAAAACCTTGGCGGTCCAGCGCGCCGGGCGCGAAATTCTCGACCATCACGTCGCAGGCCTTGATCAGCCTGCGAAACACTTCTTTGCCTTTTTCATGCTTGGTGTTGATCGTGACGCTGCGCTTGTTGCTATTGAGCATGGTGAAATAAAGACTGTCGACGTTGGGCTGGTCGCGCAACTGGCCGCGGGTGATATCACCGCGCCCCGGCAGCTCGACCTTGATCACGTCGGCGCCGAACCAACCGAGTATCTGCGTGCAAGTCGGCCCCGACTGCACATGGGTCATGTCTAGAATACGAATTCCATCGAGCGCCTTTGCCATCGATCTGTTTTCTCCTTACAGAATCTAGTAAAAAGAAATCTCACCGCCTCTGTGATGAATCCTTCTTTCTTGCGTTCTTTGCGGCAAAATCTCTTCTCCGCCTTACTTGTACATCGTCTGCGCCTTCGTGCCGGGCGCGTATTCGTTGATGTCGACCCAGATATTGACGATGGCGCATTGCCCGCCGGCGACGCGCTCCCGCGCCTTTTCCAATGCCGGGCGGATCTGGCCGGGCTCGCGCACTGCGATGCCCCAACCGCCGAAACATTCGGCGAACTTTTCAAAATCGACATCGCCCAGCTTATTGCCGACGCCGCCGCGCTCGGGTCCGTACTTGCCGATCTGGCCGCAGCGGATTTGGTTCATCGCCGAGTTGTTGCCGATCACCGCCATGTAGGGCAGCTTGAAGCGCTGCGCGGTTTCCATGTCCCAAGCGGTCATGCCGAAGGAACCGTCGCCGTAGTAGCACAGCACTTCTTTTTGCGGATGGACAAACTTGGTCGCCATCGAAAATGACGTGCCGACACCCAAGGTGCCGAGGGGCCCAGGATCCATCCAGTTACCGGCCTTGCGCGGCTCCACCGCCGTCGCGGTGATCGTCACGACGTCGCCGCCGTCGCCGATGTAGACCGTGTTGTCGGTCAGGAATTCATTGATCTCGTATGCGACGCGATAGGGGTTGATCGGCGTCGACTCCGACTTGAACGACGGCAAAAGTTTTTCGTAAGCCTTGGCTTCACCGGCGCGCAGTTCTTTCATCCACTCGGCGCGTTGCGCGTTACCTTTGGACACGCGGCCGCTGGCGGCTTGCTCGACCGCTTTTAGAATCGCGCCGCAGTCACCCACCAGTCCCAGCGAGATATCGCGGTTCTTACCGACGTTGCGGTAATCGAGATCGATCTGCACCACCGTCGAATCGGCGCGCAGCCGCCGGCCGTAGCCCAAACGGAAATCGAACGGACAACCGACGATGACAATCACATCGGCTTTGTCGAAGGCCAAGCTCCGCGTGCGATTGAAGCCATGGGGGTCGCCCGGCGCGAAGATGCCGCGGCTCGAACCGTTCATGTAACCGGGCATGTTGAGCGCGCGGCAGAGCGATACCGCGTCGTCGTGGCCGCGCGAGGTCCACACCTGGGTGCCGAACAGGGCGCAGGGTCTTTCGGAATTTACCAGAAGGTCCGCAAGCTTTTCGATATCGCGCGGATCGCCGACGGATTTGGTCGACGCGCGATAAGCGCCAGCCTTTGGGATACGCGCCCGCTCCAACGGCACTTTGGCGTCAAGCACGTCGCGGGGAATTTCCAGATAGCTTGGTCCCGGCGCGCCATTGACCGCTTCGCGAAACGCCATCGACACCATGTCGGCGACCCGTTCGGTGTGCGGCACGCTGGCGGCGAATTTGGTGATCGGCGACATGATGTCGACGTGGGGCAAATCCTGCAGCGAGCCCATCTTATGCTGCGACAGCGCGCCCTGTCCCCCGATCATCACCAGCGGACTCTCGGCGCGAAAAGCATTGGCGATGCCGGTCATGGCGTTGGTCGTCCCCGGCCCCGCCGTCGTCACCACGCAGCCAATCTTGCCGCTCTGGCGCGAGTAGCCGTCAGCGGCATGGGCAGCGACCTGCTCATGGCGCACGTCAATAATTTTAATACCCTCGTCAAGACAGCCATCGTAAATATCGATGATATGGCCGCCGCACAGCGTCCAGATCACCTCGACGCCCTCGTTCTTGAGCGCCTTGGCGACCAGGTGGCCGCCTGAAATCACTGGACCGGTCGCTTCTTTTTTGTCGGAATTTGTTAACGTCGCCATGGTTTCCTCTTTCTTGAATTAGTTCAGCCGAGCGAGTCGGTGCGTTTAGTTCGGCACTATCGCACTAGAACATAGCTTGTTAGAACTCACCCCGATCACGGCACACTGGGCAACGCTCACCGGTCGATTACCGCCGGACAGTTCTTCTGAGAGCAATTGTGATATCACGCGGCTCTACCGTTAGGATGGAATCTCTTCTTGTTGGCGCCAAGTCCTCGGTGTAATTCACCGACACTGCGTTCGACCTCCTCAATGTGGCGCAGCATTTCGCCTCGCGCCCGGTTTTTATCGCGCATTTCGATGGCGGCGATAATCCTGCGATGGGCGTCGACGGAGGCTTTCCTACGCACATCGGTTTGCAGCGAATCCTCCCGGCTTCGGCTCAATAGCTCCATCAAACCGGAAACCAGTTTTTGCAGCGCCTGATTGCGCGTCGCCCGCCCAATCGTAAAATGAAATTCTGCGTCCGCCTCGACTCCTGTGGTGCCGCTGCTCACCGCCTCGGTCTGCTTCGCAACAATCCTTTTCAACTGCGCCACATCTATTCTGGTCGCTCGTTGCGCCGCCAACGCGGCGATCTGCGGTTCGATCAACTTGCGCATTTCGAACACGTCCGCGAGAGCTTTTTTCTCGTCGATCAGTAGCCGCGCGAGCGGCCCGATCAAAGATTCAACCGGCAAATCGGCGACGAAATTGCCGGTGCCGGTTCGGCTCACGATGAGCCCTTGGGTTTCTAATGCGCGCAGCGCCTCGCGCACCGAAGTTCGGCTGACTTTGAAAGTTTCAGCCAACTCGCGCTCTGACGGGAGCTGATCACGGGCCCTCAATCGGCCCTCCTTAATCAGTTGATGGATCTGCTGGAAGACGTCCTCGTGGATTTTGGTTTTCTTGATAGCCTGAAGCATAAAAGACCAGCTGTCTGCTGGTCCGACCAGTTATCGAATAGAAACCTTCTTGTCAAGCCATATCGGGCCGGACCCACGACATGAAGATCGACACGAAGAGTGGAATGGGTTGAACGAACCGCACCAGGCGATAATTTTACATTGATCAACGCCAGTCCTCCGCTCTCGATTTAAATTCGCAAACCGACAATTTCGACATCGGTTTGGGAAGGGCAAGTCTTCGCATCGAAAATCATCGGCTTATGCCGTCTTATGATCGTAACTTACGCCACCAGGGTGTCAGCAAGGGCATGGCGAAAAAGAAAAGGGCGAACGCGGTGATCACTCCCGAGATGGGCCGGTTGAAGAAAATCGCAAGCGATCCTTGCGACATAATCAGACTCTGCCGCAGGGCGTTTTCGGCCATGTCGCCCAGCACGAGGGCCAGTACGAAGGGAGCCAGCGGATAGTCGAGCTTCTTAAACACATAGCCGATTACGCCGAAGATCAGCATGTACCAGATATCGATCATGCTGTTGTGCACCGCGTAAGAGCCGATGGCGCAGACGAAGACGATCAGTGGGGTGAGGATAGCGAAAGGAACCCGAAGGATCGCCGCGAACAATGGGACGAAGGCCAACACCATGATTACTCCGATCACGTTGCCGGTATACATGCTGGCGATCAGACCCCAAACAAAGTCGGGATTGTCGATAAAGAGCATCGGCCCCGGCTGCAGACCCCAGATAATGAGCCCGCCGAGCATTACGGCTGCCGTCGGCGAGCCTGGGATGCCCAGCGTAATCATCGGCAGCATGGCCGCTACGCCGGCGGCATGGGCGGCGGTCTCGGGCGCCACGATGCCTTCAAGCTCGCCCTTGCCGAATTTGTCCGCGTTTTTAGAGAAGCGCTTGGCGAAGGCGTAGCTCATAAACGACGCCGGGGTCGCACCGCCCGGCTTAAAGCCCATCCAGAAGCCGATGATGGAGCCGCGCACGAAGGTCCGCCAGTAGCGCGGCAGGATCTTCCACGTATCCAGCACGACTCTCATTTTCATGCCGGCTTTGGCTCCCTCGAACTTGAGACCTTCCTCTACGCTGAGGAGGATTTCACCGATCCCGAAGAGACCGATCACGGCCACGACGAAATCGAAGCCCTTCATCAGATCCGTAAATCCGAAGGTAAGGCGGAGCTGACCAGTGACAATATCGAGGCCTACCGTAGCTAGGA
>JBGTCC010000111.1:0-5547 GCA_041749055.1 Thermodesulfobacteriota bacterium
CGACGCAGAAATATCCCAGTCGTTCGAACTGATAGCGCTCGCCGATCTTGGCGTCCGCTAGACAGGGTTCAATACGGCAATCCGTGAGCCGTTCCAAAGATTTGGCATTGATGTTAGCGAGCCAATCGGCGCCTTCCGGTACGTCATCGGGGTTCTCCACCGCAAAAAGATGATCGTAAAGTCGGACTTCGGCTTCGACGGCATGAGATGCGGATACCCAATGCATGGTCGCTTTGACTTTGCGCTTGCTTTGCGACGAGCCGCTTTTCGTTTCCGGGTCGTAGGTGCAGCGCAACTCGCGCGCCTCGCCCGTGTCGGGGTCTTTGACGACTGCGTTGCACTTGATGATGTAGGCGTAACGCAGACGGACCTCCATGCCTGGTGAGAGACGGAAAAATCCTTTGGGCGGCTCTTCACGGAAATCGTCCTGCTCGATGTAAAGCTCGCGGGCGAACGGAACTTTGCGAGTGCCTGCGCTAGGATCTTCAGGGTTATTGACCGCTTCTAACTCTTCGACCTGACCCTCAGGATAGTTTTCCAAGACGACTTTGATCGGCCTCAACACCGCCATCACGCGCGGCGCGCGCTTGTTGAGATCCTCGCGCAGACTATGTTCAAGCATGGCGATATCGACGGTGCTGTTGCCTTTGGCCACGCCGATCCGTTCGCAAAAATTACGGATCGCTTCCGGCGTATAACCGCGCCGGCGTATGCCGGCCAGCGTCGGCATGCGCGGATCGTCCCAGCCGGCCACAAGCTTTTGCTGGACCAGCTGTAAGAGTTTGCGCTTGCTCAAAATCGTATGGGTCAAATTGAGCCGGGCAAACTCGATCTGTTGCGGGTGAGGCACGCCCAGTCGGTCCAAAAACCAATCGTACAGCGGCCGGTGATCCTCGAACTCCAGCGTGCAAATCGAGTGCGTGATGCCTTCGATGGAGTCCGATTGGCCGTGGGCGAAGTCGTAGGTTGGATAAATGCACCAGCTATCGCCGGTGCGATGATGGGTCGCGCGCAGCACCCGGTACATGACCGGATCGCGCAGATTGATATTGGGCGACGCCATATCGATCTTGGCGCGCAACGTGCGGCCGCCGTCCGGCGCTTCGCCGGCGCGCATGCGCTGAAACAGGTCGAGATTCTCGTCAACCGAGCGGTCGCGATAGGGGCTGTGCTTGCCTGGCTCGGTGAGCGTGCCACGAAACTGGCGCATCTGCTCGGCGTTGAGGTCGCAAACAAACGCCATTCCAGCGCGAATTAATTGTGCGGCGAACTGGTAGAGCCGCTCGAAATAATCCGAGGCGTAATATTCTCCGTCCCAAGCGAACCCCAACCAGCGGACGTCTTCTTTGATCGAATCGACGTACTCGACGTTTTCCTTGCTCGGATTGGTGTCGTCGAAACGCAGATTGCACTTGCCGCCGAACTCGGCAGCCAAGCCGAAGTTGAGACAAATCGATTTGGCGTGACCGATGTGCAAGTAGCCATTCGGCTCCGGCGGGAACCGGGTATGGACTCGGCCTTGGTTCTTGCCTAGCCTGATATCCTCGACAACGATGTTGCGAATAAAATGCGAAGGCGCCGACTCATTCGCTGGGCTATCTTTGCTACTGTCTCCCTCTGCCATGTTAGGTACCCCAGGATCTCTTTAATTCCGCGGATGGTAGCATATCTGCGGCGTTTTGATAACGCGCCATTGACGCTATTTCAGGCGCCTGTTAGCTTCGCGCAATGGCACAAGTCAGAACCCGTTTCGCTCCTAGTCCGACCGGCTACCTTCACATCGGCGGCGCGCGCACTGCACTGTTTAATTTTCTCTTTGCGCGTCATCACGGCGGCAAGTTTATCCTGCGCATCGAAGACACCGACCGCGAACGGTCGACCCCCGAGGCGATCCAGGCGATTCTCGACGCCATGAAGTGGCTCGAACTCGATTACGACGAAGGGCCGTTTTACCAAACCGAGCGCTACCCGCTGTACCAGCAAAGGGTCCAGGAACTCTTGGCTATGGGCAAAGCCTATCCTTGCACTTGCAGCGCCGCGGAACTCGACGCCAAACGCCAAGCGGCGATGAAAGAAAAGCGAAAACCGTCCTATGACGGCACTTGCCGGCCGGCGGAAGGTGTCATTTCCACGCTGCCAACCGACCGACGGTATACGATTCGCTTCCGCACTCCGCGCGAGGGCACGACGGTGGTCAAAGATTTGATCAAGGGGGATGTCGTCTTCGAAAACCGCGAGCTCGACGATCTCATCATCGCCCGCACCGACGGCACGCCAACTTATAATTTCTGCGTCGTCGTCGACGACATCGACATGGCGATCAGCCATATCATCCGCGGCGATGACCATCTGTCCAACACACCGAGGCAGATTCATTTCTACCAAGCTCTGGGCGGTCCGCTACCGCAGTTCGCTCATGTGCCGCTTATCTTAGGCACCGATAAAGCTCGGCTGAGCAAGCGCCATGGCGCCACTTCGGTCACCGCCTATCGAGACATGGGTTACTTTGCCGAGGCGGTGGTGAACTATCTGGTCCGCCTCGCCTGGTCCCATGGCGATCAAGAGATATTTACGCGCCAAGAATTGCTCGACATGTTCAGCCTGGAACATGTCGGCAAGGCTGCCGGAGTTTTCAATCCCGAAAAATTTCTCTGGGTGAATTTTCATTATTTGAAGTCCAAGCCGCTGTCACAACTGGCCGAAGAAGTCGTCCCGTATATCCAAGCGAAGGGCTATCCAGTACCCCAGGATCGCCAGTGGCTCGAAAAGATGATCGCGACTTTGCGCGAGCGCGCCAAGACTATGGTCGAGCTCGTGGAGATGGCGCGGTACTATCTCGACGACCAAATCATCTACGATGAAAAGGCCGCAATAAAGTTTTTGACCGCAGCCGCAGCCGACAGCATGTCCTCCCTGGCCGGTAAACTTGCGGGGCTGAGTGAATTCACCGAAGCCAACATCGAGCAAGCCTTCACCCGCACGCTCCAACAACACAGCCTGAAGATGGGCGAACTAGCGCAACCGGTGCGCGTCGCCCTGACCGGGTCGACGGTGAGTCCCGGCATCCACGATGTCATCGCGGTCCTCGGCAAAGACCGCAGCATCGCCCGACTTAAACAAGCAGTTGAGCGAGCCAAAGCTTGAGTCCGCCAACTTGACTCTGTAATTCAATTCTTCTACTTTGAATTCGCTGCGAATTTGAGGAGTCGGCTAATTGGTAAGCCACCTGACTCTGAATCAGGCGATTGCAGGTTCAAGTCCTGCCTCCTCAGCCAAGGTCCCATCGTCTAGCGGTTAGGACACCGGCCTCTCACGTCGGGAACACGGGTTCGATTCCCGTTGGGACCACCACTTTAATGGATTTTACCGTTTCTTGCATTAATATTTCTCGCGCCACGTCAGCGGCCAAACAAAACTCGAAATCCGAATAGCGAAACTCGAAACAAACTGGGCCAAAAACAAATCAAAAACCAGAAAATTCGAAGCCTCGACTCCGAATCGAGTTTGTTCGGAATTTTTAGTTTATCATCATTTTGAATTTGTTTCGGATTTCGGAATTCGTGCTTTCTTGTTAGAGCATGCTCGCCACCACCTTCCGCGCCTTTCGCCACCGCGACTACTTGATCTACTGGAGCGGGCTATTTTTCGGCCATACCGGCACATTGATCCAAGCCACGGCGCAAACCTGGCTGATCTTCCAATTGACGCACTCGCCATTTTACTTGGGCCTGGAAGGGCTCTGTCTCGGACTACCGCGGGTGTTGTTTTCCGCCTTCGGTGGTGCCGTAGTCGATCGCAGTGACCGCAAGACGATTTTTGTACTAACTCAGGTTTCCTTCGTCGCCATGGCGCTGTTTCTCGGCGTCATGCAGCATTTCGAACTCATACAAGTGTGGCACCTTTTGCTGGTCTCGGCGTTCACCGGCTTTCTAGTGTCCTTCGAGCAGCCGGTGCGCCAGTCAATCCTGCATCATCTAGTGCCGCGCGAAGATTTGCCCAACGCGGTCACGCTCTATCAAATGGTTTTCAACGGCTCGATGCTGTTCGGGCCATCCATCGGTGGCCTACTGATCCCAGTGATCGGTACCAAGGGCTGTTTCTTCGTCGCCACCATCGGCAACCTCCTGGTGTTGCTGACGATATTTCTCATCCACATATCCGCCACCGAAGCGAAGCCCGAGAAAACCAGCATTACCCGCGACATGGTCGAAGGTCTTAGGTTGGCGTGGAATACGCCGATATTTCTGGCGCTGCTGACAGTCCTCGCGGTGGTCAGTTTTTGCACCAAACCTTACACTCAGTTCATGCCGGTGTTCGCCGAGACGATCTTGAATGTCGGCGCTCCCGGCCTCGGCATTTTGCTGATGGCGCCCGGTGCCGGCGCGATCTTGGGCGGGCTAACCCTCGCCTCAGTGCGCCGCTTCCCCAGGCCGGCGCGGCTGCTGTTTGGTCTCGCCGCCGGCTTCGGTATTTCGATCGTCCTATTCGCGACCTCACGCAGCTTTCCATTGTCGCTGGTGTTCTTGTTCATCGCCGGCGGCTTCCAGACGACATTCCTGTCGGCGGTCGCCACGCTTTTGCAATTTCACACGAGCGAGCATAACCGCGGCCGAATCATGTCGATGTTCGGCTTGATCAACCGCGGCCTTGGCCCCATGGGCAGCTTCCCCTTCGGCGTGATCGCCACCTGGATCGGCGCGCCTTGGACCGTGGCGATTTGCGGCATGCTCACCATCAGCCTGGTCGGCTATGTGGTCAACTCCCGAAAGAGTTTACGAGACGCGAAATCGATCGGTGAGAGCTGATGTGGAAAAGGTAACCAAGAAATGATCCGAAGCACGTAGCTCGAAAAAAATTCATATGACGAAAACAAACCGAGTACAATGCTCCAAACGGGTGGAATCGAATTCGGCGTTTTGGATTTTCAAATTTTGCAGTTAATTGACCCCGCTTTGTTTCAATCCGCGACGCCGCGTTCGATATTCGACTTGCGGATTTCCGCTCGCTGCGGCGTCCCGCAGGGACAAAACTACTTCAATTTTCCCCTGTGTGCGCCAGGTGTTCGATGCGCTGGCGCGCGATTTAGCGCGGCGTGCTAGACCGGCTTGCCGCCTCTTGGCAATCGATGGCGAACGAGGGTGAGCGAACTGGCAGACTTGGGTTAGCGTTTGTTTTCGGCGAGCTGGCGCTTCCAACCGAGGGTACGGGCCTTGGCGCCAACCTCCTCGGCTTCGGCGATCATGCCCTTCTGCTGATAGAAGATCGACAAGCTGGTGTAGGCGAGTTCATCTTCCGGCGCCGCCGCGATCAAGCGTTTCGCTACGTCGATGGCTTGATCGACTTTCTCTTGGTGCGCGTAGGTCATCGCCAACGCATGCAACGCCTCGGCATAGTTAGGATCTTCATCGAGGGCATGGAGATAGGCGGCGACGGCGTCGTCCAGGCGATCTTCAGCGAAATGCTCCATCCCCTGGTTGTAGAATTCTTCTTTATTCACGGGCGCGATCTGTTGAGCGATTGACTATCAAGTTTTCAAGGCGCGGCGGT
>JBGTCC010000112.1:0-3628 GCA_041749055.1 Thermodesulfobacteriota bacterium
ATCAGGGTTCCGAAGACGACGATCGCAACCGTGGTGCCGTTATTGAATACTCCGATCAGGGTCGCGGAGCGCTTTTCGCGCTCCTCAATACTACCCGGGCCGCTGCGACTGGCAACCGCGCGTACGATCCGATGCCCCAACACGCGTGAAAGCCAAAGGAGAGCGGCAATGAACAGCACGCTGGCGACAATCTTCGGGCCGCTCTTGATGAACCAGTGATAAATTCTCTGCGGCGCCACGGGGCTCTCCAACCACTCAACTTTCTGGCGCGCCGAGTCCACCGCCGCAATGGCTTCCTGATAATGCTCTTCGGTCGTCGCCCGCGCATTTCGGATCCGATCCAGATGAGGCTGTAATTCCTCGGCCTGTGCCGTCCGTTGCGCTACTTCATCGCTGAACCGTTGTAAACGGCGCTCGGCGTCCTGGTTCCTGCGCCGAAGCTCGGCTCGGGTCGCCTGCTGGTCAGAGGACGCGCTCATATCCTCCTTCAGTGCGCGAGAAGTTTGCGCCGCGTTATCGGCCTGATTGCGGGCGATTTGCAGTAACTGTTGCTCGGCCTTGAGTTCACTGTCAAAAACCTTAATCGCCCGGTCAATTTCTTGTAATCTCTCCTTGGCATCTTTCAGCTCCAGCCGCTTTTCCTGGAGGTCTTCTCGTGCCTGGAGCAGCGCCTCAGTCGGTAGTTCTTGATCCGCAGACTCTGGCGGTTGTTCGGTTCCGGGCGCCGCCTGCTGGGTTTTCTGAGCCGGAGTAGTTTTGAGTCCCGGAAGTCCGAATGATTCGAGTCCGATCGATTCCGAGTCCTCGCCTTGCGCGGCCGGCGCGGCCGATTGCACCGTGCTTGCAGACGGTTTTGCCGACAACCCCTTCTTCTCGGTGGCGCCGCTTAATCGGTCTAAGGCCGCCTTCTCCAGGCGAATTTTATAATCAAGAATAGCCAACTGGGCCTGGAGAGCCTTGCGCTGTTGAATGACTAAATCAAAGCGCTCCTTGGCGAACTGCCAGTTCTTCTCCAGGGCGATGAGCTGCTTTTGCGCCGACCCAGTTATCGGTTTGCCATCGTCGCCTTTGAGTTGTTCTTTTTTTTCAATGAGAGTCTTGTCGAGCTGCTCAAACTCTTTTGCCGCGTCCTTGTATTCGATTTCAACCTTTTGCTGTTCCGCTTGCACCTGTTTCAAGCGACGGCGATCCATCTCATTAAGCTGGCCGATACCGGAGATCCTCGCAGCGTCGCTCGCTTGATCCAGATTTTGCCCGACCGCCGGCAACCCCGTCGCTTGCGGCGCCTGGTTCTTTGCCGATTGCTGCTCGCCGGCGCCAGGCTTTATCTGAGCGTGAACGTCACCCGCCGACAAGGCTATCAACAGAATAATCCACAGGAGACCGCTAGATCGCAGCTCTGCCACCAGCTTTTTTGCTCGTGGCTTCCAGCCGTTTGTTTCTGCGTCCATGGAAAATAAAATCTTACAATTAGATTCTCGGAGACTCATTGGGTTATTCCTTCCATCGCATCACTTTTCCGCGGCATGGTTCCCGCTCCGCGGCAGGAAAATCGGCGATCGCGGGCATCCATTCACCACCTGAAGCATCAATAGCAAATAGTCGCGCACATGCCGCGTGATGAGAAAGTGGCGCCGCACATGTTCTCGCGCTTGCGCTCCCATGCGCTCCGCTGCCCGTGGATGGCTTAGCAGGTAGCGGAGCCGGAAGGCGGCGCCCTCCACCGAGTGCACCAGGAATCCTGTCGATCCATGGAGAATCTGCGACGGGATGCCGCCCGCGGCGCCGCCGATCACCGGCTTGCCCTTCCACATTCCCTCGGTCACGGTCAGGCCGAATCCCTCGCGCGTGGATTTTTGCAGGACGATCGTCGCGGCGCGCTGCAATGCGTTGATTTCGTGGTCGCTGTTCGACGGTAAAGAGAGAATAAAAATATCCTCATCGCCGGCCGCGGCTTCCTCGACTTCCGCCAAGACCTGCTGCCCCTCGGGATCGTCGCTCGCCGCGCCGCCGGCGAGGACCAGCTGGCAATCGAAGTTTTTGCGCACCAGCCGGTAGGCGGCGATCACGCCGAGGGGATCCTTGAAGCGGTCGAAGCGGGAAATCTGCACCAGCAACGGCCGCCGCCGGTCAAGGCCAAAGCGCTCGGTCACCGCAGTGATTTCTTGCTCAGTCAGCTCATGATTTTTCACGCTTAGCGGATCGATTGAAGGAGGAATCAGGACTTGGGGGATCGGCAAACGCCGGGCGAACTGCGGCACGTGAAAAATCGCCATGGCATATTTGCGCACCGCTTGCTGGAGAAATCGCCACACGTGATCGTTGGGTTTTGACAGGTCGATGTGGCAGCGCCAGACCAAACGCTTGCAGTCCGCGGGACAGTAGTCAATCAAATAGGCCGGCTGGGGATCGTGGACAATGGTCACATCGGCGCTGAACTCGATCTCCCGGGCATTCTCCTGAACGCATTGCAGGTAAACTTGGCGGTCCTCATGGGACATCTCGATATCCGCTCCCTGGAGCGCGTTGTGCATCGCTTTGGTCACGGCGAAAAATCCGTTGTTGCCGGTCATCACATCCCAACGCGTGCCGATGCCGAGAGACTCGGTCAGAGGAACCAGACGCGTCAGTAACTCGGCGACGCCGCCGCCCACGCGCGTCGAGTTAATATGTTGTAACGTCCGACCCTGGAGGGCTTCAGCGAGAATAGCGATCTCCCGCAAAACACTTTCCGGTGCAATGCCGCGGTAGGCGTCAAGCATGGTCCCCTCCAATCTTAGGCGGGCGCAGCGCCGCCTCGATGAGCTCGATCAAGTAGGCGCGGTTATCTTCCAGGCTGTTCAAGTAGGGATCGAAGGCGTCCAACTGTTGCGCCAGCGGCTCATAATCCATTTGCCGAAACCAGACGGCGAAGTCGTTCGAAACGCGCCCCGGACTCGCCTTCGGGATGAATAAATGGAAGCCGATGACATCGCTGTCGACGTTGCGCAACGCGTGGAGAAATTCTCCGGTTGTCGAGGCCTGATAGCCGCTGCCAAACCCGATCAAGCGCGGCCGACAGAAAATGAAGGCGTCTTCCGGCGGGACAGACCGTCCGTTTTCATGCTGCAGCAGATGCTCCGCCAATATCGTGCTAATTTCCTGGCGCACCACGTTGATATCGACGCTGCGAAACAAGTTCAAATTGGCTAGACGTTCGGCGACCACGGCATTGCCGAGTATGGCATGAGCCCAATCGGCCAGGTCGTTGGGGTACTCCGGGAGCTGATCGGGATTGCGAAAAAACCTTTGGTGCAGATGGTAAAAAATCGACGCTTCCGGAACTACGGTAATATTGCTCAGAAGCTGTTCCAGTGACGTCGCCTTAAAAGGCGTGACCTCCACCAGGAACGCCATTTTGCGAAATTCAAAGGGTTCGGCTGGCATATAAAGTCTCCTTTCCTGTCACGGGCCACGCTGTCTCGATAAAAATTTCTTAGGGTCGGCAATGACCCATGCGCGCTATCGGATCGAGCCTCGCCGCTTTCCGCGCCGAAAAATAATCGGCAAAAACGCCCACCGCCGCCGAGAATAGAAACGAAATTGCAACGATGGTCGGATTAAATATGAAGGGCACGTGCCCCACGAC
>JBGTCC010000113.1:0-3121 GCA_041749055.1 Thermodesulfobacteriota bacterium
CGGTGTTGGCGCGGATCGCCCGTGAAGTCGGCGCGCTAACCGTCGGCGTGGTCACCAAGCCCTTCATTTTCGAGGGCAAAAAACGCCAGCGCCAGGCGGAACAGGGCATCGAAGAGTTGAAACAAAGCGTCGATACCTTGATCGTAATTCCGAACCAGCGCTTGCTCAGCATCGCGGCCAAGACAACGACCATGATCGAAGCGTTTCACAAGGCCGACGATGTCTTGCTCCAAGCGGTGCGCGGCATCTCGGATTTGATCATTACCCCAGGGTTGATCAATCTTGACTTCGCCGATGTGCGCACGGTGATGGCGGAGATGGGCTTAGCGCTTATGGGCGCGGCGTCGGCGAGCGGTGAGAACCGCGCCATCGAAGCGGCGCAAAAGGCGATCTCCAGTCCGTTGCTCGAAGACATCTCGATCCAGGGGGCTCGCGGCGTGTTGATCAACATCACCGGCGGGCCGAATCTCTGCCTGCACGAGGTCAACGAAGCGGCATCGATGATTCAAGAAGAAGCCCATGAGGATGCCAATATCATTTTTGGCGCGGTGATTGACGAAAGCATGGTCGACGAGATCCGCATCACGGTGATAGCCACTGGTTTCGGCGAAGAAAAACAAGAGCACAAAGCGGCGCCGGTGCAAGTCCAGGTACCCGCGGCGGCCAATATCGCCAGTATCCCCAACCTCGCCAGCGCCATGCCGAAAAACAAGAAGGTGGTGCACCTCGGTACCATCGTCGACGATCTCGACGCGCCAACCTGGCATCGCAAGAAGTCGGGCAGCGAAGATCTCGAGACCCCGACGCTCAACAAGAATAATTTCCCGTCGAGCGCCAACCAGGAAGACGACGATAAGTACGATATCCCGACGTTCCTAAGACGGCAGATGGATTAGCCGTCTGTTAACATCGGTCCTCCTCCGGTGTGCCGGCCGTCCGCAGTCCCCGCTGTGGACGGCCGGCTAGGATGTCCGCTGAAATGCCGGTGGAGGATGGCGGCTGTGATTAGATTTGACTGCAACGCCGGATCTGATGTAGGGGCAGGCCGGCGCCCGCCCTGAGCCGAGTCGAGGGGTGTCTGCCCGCCGAACTGATTCGCGTATCGGGCTATTTCAGGTAGCGCACACGGGTGCCATGGGTTACCGACAGGATGATTTCTTGCGCTCCGAGGTCCTTGGGGAAGAGCACGCCGGAAATACGCGCGCCATTGAAGCTGGCCCCGTCGAGTGAAGCTTGGGAGAGATCGACGCCGCGCAAATCGGTGTTGTGAAAATAACAGTTGCGGAAGTCGACGCTCTGGGCGTCGATGCCGCGCAGATCGATGTGACGGAAGTCACAGTCGTTGAGTTTGACTCGATCCAGCTGGGTTTTGCGTTGGTTAAACTCCTTGACGTTGCCCTCGCGGAGTAACTGGTAAAGTTCGTCCGGCTGGGTCAATGGTTTTAGTGCCATAAGAATTCCTTCCCTGATGGATGGTCGCGGCGAAATCCCGCTACACAGGAAACCATCGGCACTATCTAGACGATCTTAAACGCTGTTCTCGATGAAACCTTTCCAGTGCTAGCCCAATCAGCCGGTCGATCAGCTTTGGGTAGGAAATCCCCGTCGCTTCCCACATTTTCGGATACATGCTGATCTTGGTGAAACCGGGGATGGTATTGATCTCGTTGACCAGCACGCGGCCGTTGGCTTGCACAAAAAAATCGATTCGCCCCATACCTTGGCAGCACAGCGTTTTGTACACGTGGACTGCGGTTTGACGGATTTTCTTAATTACCCTGGCCGGTAGATTGGCGGGAATCTCCAGGCGTGAGCCGTGAGCGTCAATGTACTTGGCATCGTAGGAATAGAAGTCGCGGTTGACAACGATTTCACCCGGTAGCGATGCGATCGGGTGGTCATTGCCGAGCACCGAACACTCGATCTCGCGGCCGGCGATGAACTCTTCGATGACGATTTTGTTGTCGTACCGGAACGCCTCTTTGACCGCGGCGCTGAACTGACTTGGCTTGGCTACCTTGCTGATGCCCACCGATGAGCCGAGATTGGCGGGCTTGACGAACAGCGGCATGCCGAGGGTGCGCTTGACCTGGGCGAAACTGATCGTGTCGGCGTGCTCGAACGCCATGAACTTGCCGATGGCAATGCCGGCGTCGCGCAACAACCGCTTCATCACATCTTTGTCCATGCCGACCGCGGAGCCCAACACGCCGGCGCCGACGAACGGCAAGTTGGCGAGCTTCAACAGGCCTTGAACCGTGCCATCCTCGCCAAAGGGGCCATGCAGGATCGGAAAGACCACGTCGATACCGGCGAGCCCCTCTGCGCCGCTACGGCGTACCATCGGCGTCGCGTTCTTGCCCGGCAGGATGGCTGCGGCATTCCTGGCGTCGTGAAATTCGACTATTGCCTTTTCGCCGCCAAGGAGCAGCCTGGCGCCCTCGTCGAGATGCCAGCGGCCTCGTTTGTCGATGCCGATGGCGACGATCCGGTATTTGTTTTTGTCCATCGCCGCGGCGATATTGCGGGCGGAGATCAGCGAGATTTCATGTTCGGCGGATTTACCGCCGAAGAGTAGCGCGACGCGGAGTTTTTTCTTCATTCGGCCATTTTACGCGAAGTCGGGTCGAGGATCGAGAAATTAAGACGAAGGGTCGAGGATAAAGGATAGAAGATCGAGGATGGAGGGGAGGGATCTATCTTCGATCCTCCAGCCTCGATCCTCGACAATCTTGAACCAGTTTACGATTTCTTTGCCGGAGCGGTGGGAGCTTGCTGCTCGATCACTTTTACGACTTTGCCAGGATAGGACTGCTTGTCGAATTGCAGGACAAAATACTTGGCTTTAACCGGATCGCCCTTGCTGTCGAATTCAATCGGACCGGTGACGCCTTTGAAGCCCTTAATGTTGCGCACGGCAGTGGATACTTCGGTGCGCGTCGGCTTTTTGCCGCCGTTGGCTTTAATCCATCCTTCCATCGCTTTGATGCCGACCAGAGTGGCGTCGTAGCCGTATAAGCCAAAGGCCTCGATGTCCTTGCCGAAGCGCTGTTTAAACTTTTTCGCAAAGGCAGCGGTTTCAGGATACGCATCCGGCGGACCGGCGACGCTGGTGTAGTAA
>JBGTCC010000114.1:0-2291 GCA_041749055.1 Thermodesulfobacteriota bacterium
GGGTGTTGGCGATGAGCGGCAGCGCCACCGCCGGCAGCGCCTATTCAAAACTTTGTCATCTTTTGGTGGTACCGCAGACCAAAGCGGGCCTGCCGCGCTCGGCGGTGTTAAAAGCCTACCGCGTCGCCGGCGTCAAAGTCGCCGTGCATCTCGGCCGCGCCGCGCTTGAGCGAACACCAGCGTCGGCACAAACCTTCGAGCCAATCGGCCCGGAGGAGAAGGGCCGCGAAGGATTGCCCCGCGTCGTTTATATCGGGCAGATTTTTTCGCGTCAGCGCAAACCGGCGGTGGACGAGCCGATTTTGTATGGAACCAATACCGACGGCATGCTGCCGGTAATTTTGCATCCCGACGAATGGCTCGACGGCGCGCTGGTGCCGTCGCTTAATTCCTGGTTCGGCGGCACGGAAACTTATTTTTATCAAAATCACCCGGTGGTTCTCGATCTCTACCGGCGCCACCATGGACGCGAAATCAACTTCATCGGCACCGTCGCCACCGTCGCCGGCAACGACAACGTCGACCGCGTAAGGCAATGTCACGCCGCTGCGAATTTAGCTAAGTGGAATCTGCGCGCCGACGGCGCCGTAATGACCAAATACGGCGGCGGCTTGCCCCACGCCGACCTGTCGGAGACCGCGCGCTTGTTGGAACATATGGGCATCAAAACCGCCGTCATGGTTTCCGACGTGGCGCGCGACCGGCGCGTCGAGTCGGCACTCTTATTCAACGTCCCGGAAGTCAACGCCATCGTCTACAACGGCGGCAACGGCACCGAATATGAAATCCCCAAAGCCGCCCGCGTCATCGCCGCCAAACCGGAACTGGCCACGCTGCTCACCGGACCCATGACGATAGATGCCAACAACATCATCGGCGTCACCAACCAGCAGGGCGCGTCGCGAATGAGATCGTTAGTGTATTGAAAACAGTGCGAGACACTACACTTAGGAGTTACTCATGAAGATCGTCTACTACGTCAATCAATTTTTCGGCGGCATCGGCGCGGAAGAGCATGCCGGCGCGTCACTGGAATTTCGCGATGGCGCATTGGGGCCGGCGACGCTGTTCGAACAGCTCATGGGTGATGACGCCACGGTCGTGTTGACCATCGTTTGCGGCGATAATTATGCCGTCGAACATCAAGACCAAGTAACCGCGGCGGTGTTGGACAAGGTTCGCACCAGCGGCGCCGATCTCTTCGCCGCCGGTCCCTGCTTCGACGCCGGCCGTTACGGCATGGCCGCCGGCGCAATCTGCACCGCCATACAGTCCGAGTTGGGGATTCCCGCGATCACGGCGATGCATGTGGAGAATCCCGGTGTCGATCTTTTCCGCGAGCAGCTTCACATCGTCGACTCGGGAACCCGTATCGCCAAGATGCGCGATATCGTCGCGACCATGGCAAAACTCGGCAAAAAACTCGTCGCCAAGCAACCCATCGGGCTGCCGGCCGAGGAAGGCTATATCAGCCGCGGCCTGCTGCGCGACCAACTCGGCGACAAGACCGCGGCCACGCGCATGATCGATATGCTCATCGCCAAAATGAACGGTGAAAAGTTCGAATCGGAAATGTTGCCGACCGCGTTCGCAGCCGTGCCCATGCCTGCAAAAATCCTCGACATGTCCAAAGCGCGGCTGATGATCATCACCGACGGCGGGCTCGTGCCCAAGGGTAATCCGGATAAAATCGAAGGCACCGCGGCGACCCGTTGGGGCGCCTATAACATCGAAGGCAGCGATGATTTACGCAGCGAGGATTACGAAGTCTCTCACGGCGGCTACGATACTCGATTCGTCCAGGACGATCCCGACCGTTTGGTGCCCCTCGACGCCCTGCGCGAGCTGGAAAAGAGCGGCGTCATCGGTAAACTGCACGACGAATTTCTCTCCACCTGCGGCCGATCCAATCCGCTCTCGAACACGCGGCGACTGGGACGGGAAATGGTGGAAAAAATCAAGCGCGACGGCGTCGACGCGGTGATCCTCACGTCCACGTGAGGCACCAGCACTCGCAGCGGCGCTGCGATCACGACGGAACTCGAAAAAGCAGGCATCCCGGTCGTGCAAATCACCTCCGCGCTGCCCATCGCCAAAATGGTCGGCTCCAACCGCGTCGTTTTAGGCACTGGAATTGTCCATGTGACCGGCGACGCCAAGTTACCTATGAAGGATGAAAAAGAGCTGCGCCGCAAGCTTGTCCAACAAGCCCTCGACGCGCTGCAGTCGAACGAGAAGCAGTAATCAAATAGGGCGGATTTCAAACCCGCCCCTGCGTTTCAGAATTCTTT
>JBGTCC010000115.1:0-6256 GCA_041749055.1 Thermodesulfobacteriota bacterium
GACCTCCGCGCCGATGGGTGCGCGGCGCAGTGCGCGGACGATCTGCCGCGCCAGGCGGGCGCACTGGGCCCGATCGCCATGCATCTTCCAATTAGCTGCTACCAGTGGTGGGCTCATGGTTGGTCGTCCAGTGCTTTGATACCGGGTAGGACTTTGCCTTCAAGAAATTCCAAAGTCGCGCCGCCGCCGGTTGACAGGTGGGCGATGCGCGAACTCACGCCAGCTGCCGAGACTACCGCTACCGTGTCGCCACCGGCAATAATGCCGACCACCGCGGGATGATTGTCGGCTAAGGTTTGCGCGAGAACGCGACTCCCTTGGTCGTAGGGTGGGACTTCGAAAAGCCCCACCGGCCCATTCCACAGGACGAGTTTGGCCTTGCCGATCTCGGCGGCGAAGAGTTGCGCGGTCTTGGGTCCGATGTCGAGTCCCATGCGGTCGCCTGGAATCGCGCTGTCGTTGATGGTTAATGGCTGCTTTTTTTCGCTGTCGCCGGCGACATGATCCACCGGCAGTAGCAGGTTGACACCGAGCTGCTTGGCCTGCTCCATCAGTTGGGTTGCGAGGTCGATCTTATCATGCTCCAGGAGCGACTTGCCGATGTCGATGCCTTTGGCCTTGAGAAAGGTATAGGCCATGCCGCCTCCAATCAGCAGCGCGCTCACCTTGGGCAGCAGATTTCTTATGACACCGATCTTGTCGGAAACCTTTGCCCCGCCCAGTATTGTAACGAAGGGCTGTGCTGGGTGGGCCAGTAGCGGTCCGAGATAGTCCAATTCCTTCTGCAAGAGCAGGCCGGCGGCTTTATTCTTGAAAAATTTCGCCATGCCGGCAATCGAGGCGTGCGCGCGGTGAGCCGCGCCGAAGGCGTCGTCAACGTAAATGTCGGCGAGGGCGGCCAGAGCTCGGGAAAAAATCTCGTCGTTTTTTTCCTCTTCCGGGTGAAAACGGAGGTTTTCCAGAAGCACGACTTTGCCCTCTCCCGTGCGCACCAGATTTTCAACCGCCGGGCCAACGCAGTCGCTGGCCATGGCGACGGGAAGTTTCAGCGCGTCTTGCAGGTAACGTTGCACCGGCGCCAGGCTGTATTTGTCGACGAATTTACCGTCGGGCCGGCCCAGGTGTGAGGCGACGATCACTTTCTTGGCGCGCTCCAAGATGAAACGTAGAGTCGGCAGCGCGCTGTCGATACGATGCGGTTCGCCCACTTTGCCGTCCGTGATCGGCACGTTGAAGTCGACACGCAGAAAAACAACCTTGTCTCGCAGGTCCAGTTCGGCGAGTTTTCTTATCATAGTACGGCTTCCATCTGGGAAAGTTTTGTCGAAATCGGATTTGTCAATTGACTAATTACAGGGCTTATAATATTTTTTCAATTATCCGCAGCAATTACCCGTGATGTCTTTTTTCTGGTCGTTTAATCTAACAGTACAAAACGCTTTGCCGGCGCCAAGCCAGCATGGGATTCTCGATCTAGTTCGCGGCTCTGGGCTGGTCGTTCAGGGGGTTCTCTATATATTGGTTTTTTTCTCGGTCATCAGTTGGGGCATTATCGCACAGAAATTTCAGCAGGTTCGCCGCGCCAAAAGGGATTCCGCCAAGTTCATCGAAATATTTTGGGAACGGCGAAATCTGTCGTCGATCCACGATGCCAGCCGTGAGTTGGCGTCAAGTCCGGTGGGGCAAGTGTTTCGTGCCGGGTACGAGGAATTGGTGCGGGTGTCGCGCTCGAAGAAGGAGTCGTCGCCTGGGGAAAATCTCACCACCGAGTTGGGCGGTGTCGACAATGTTTCGCGGGCGATGCAGCGGGCGACCAGTGTTGAGATTACCAAATTGGAAAAGCACTGCTCTTTCCTGGCGACCACGGCCAGTTCGGCGCCTTTCGTCGGACTGTTCGGCACGGTTTGGGGAATCATGAATGCGTTTCTCGGCTTGAGCGTGACCCAATCTTCGAGTATCCAAGCTGTGGCGCCGGGTATCGCCGAGGCGCTGATCGCCACCGCCGTCGGGTTGGGCGCGGCGATCCCAGCTTTGATCACCTACAACTATTTCGTCCAACAGATCAAAGTGCTTGCCGTGGAGATGGACAACTTTTCTCACGAATTTCTCAATATCGCCGAACGCCACTTCTTCAAGTAGCAAAATAAAAGCGTATAATCGGATTATGCACGTTAGTAATTTTAGGAGACGGTAGGGCTATGGATGCATCGTCCCAGCGAAATGGAGCGACCATCGCGCAGATCAATGTGACGCCGTTGGTCGACGTGATGTTGGTTTTACTGGTGATTTTCATGGTGACGGCGCCGATCATCCAGCAGGGCGTTCAGGTCAATTTGCCGGCGGCCCGCGGCAGCGCAATCCCCGGAGCCGAAGAACCGCTGGTGGTGACCGTGGCCAAGAACGGCAGAACCTATCTGAACGACAACGTTATGACTCTCGACGAACTGGGGGCAAAACTGCGGGCGATTGCGAAAAACCAGCCCGATAAGCAGGTCTATCTAAGAGCCGACCAGGATGTTCGCTACGGCCTGGTGATGAAAACCATCGCTGAAATCAAGCAGGCCGGCATTGAACGGTTGGGCATGGTTACTCGGCCGCCGTCTGAAGAGGGCTGATTGTCGATGGCCGGAGATAATTCTTCTCCAACCATTAGCTTGCGTGAACGCTCGTTTCCCCTTGCCGGCGCCGAGGAACGGCTGCCGAAATGGGTCACCATTTCCTTGATCGTCCATGCCGGTTTGGCGCTTTTAATCGTTATCGCGCCGTTCACTTCGTCGCCGCGTTTGCCGACGAGTCCCATTTACACAGTCGATCTGGTCGGCGGTGAGCGCATCGGCCGCACATCTTTTGGAACCGAGTCAGCCGGTCCGGCTAAAAAGACTGTGAAGGCCGCGGCAGCTGAAACGGCACCGCCGATCGATATTGTCAAGAAGGAAGTGCGCCAGGAAAAGGAAGTCCGCCAGGAAAAGGCTGAGAAACCAAAAGTCGCTGAGAAAAAAGTCGTTGACGATGAGAAACTCGCACTGCGCGATAAGAGCAAAAGGGAGCCGACGAAAAAAGAGCCGGCCAATGAATCCAAAGACGAGGGTAAAGCTGAAACCGCTTCCGCGGATAGTGTGCGTGAGCGTTTGATCAAGGCCGCAGCCGAACGGGCGTCGGCGCGAAGCGAATCCGTGCAGAAAACGTCAAAAGGAGAACCGCTCAGTATCGGCACGGGCGAAGGCGTTGGCGGCTCGGCGCTGGGGCCGGGCGGGCGTGGCGGTCCTGGGATCGTCAAAGGCATGGACTATATCATCTACCAAAACCGCATGCTCAGCACGATCAAGAATAACTGGGTATGGGTGGGACCGCGCAGCAAAATCAAAGTCGTAGTGCAGTTCAATATCAAAGACAACGGCGAAATCGTCGGGCTCAAGATTGCCCAGTCATCCGGCAACTCGTCTTATGACGATTCAGTCTTGAGGGCGGTGCGAAAATCCAGCCCGCTGCCGGCGCTGGCAGAAAATATTCGCGGTGGTTTCTCCGAAGTCGAGCTGGCATTTCGGCCGGAGGATCTGGAGGCTTGATCGGATGAAAATTATGTTCCTAACTTTGGCGCTCATCGCCGGATTCGACATGGATCGCGCGTCGGCGCAGTTTAAGGGCGAGATCGTCGGTTCCGGCGGTCAAAAGTTTCCCATCGCCGTATCGCCGCTGCGCAATACCGGCGGGTCGACGGCCGATTCCGCCCGCTTCTCAACAGGAATCGCCGACGCTATCGTGCATGATTTAGAGCTTTCGGGTTGGTTCCGTGTGATCGACCGATCGAGTTACATCGAAAGCCCGCAAAAGAGCGGTATTACACTCGGAACCTTCGATCTTAAAGATTGGTCGACCCTCGGCGCGGAGGGATTAGTCAAGGGCGGGTTCTCGGTGCAGGGGGATGAGATCACCGTGGAGTTGCGTTTGTTCGATGTCTATCAAGGTAAAGAGCGCATCGCCAAACGTTACACCGGGGGAGTGCGACAATTTCGCCGTATCGCCCATAAATTTGTCGACGAAATTATCAATCAATTCACCGGTATTCCCGGCGTCTTCAATACCCAAATCGCCTACGTCTCCAATAGCGGCGGGCGCTTTAAAGAGATTTACCTGTCGCATCTTGACGGCAGCGAGAAGACACAGGTCACCGATAACCGGACGATCAATCTCTCGCCGTCCTGGAGCGCCAACGGCCGAACCGTTTTGTATTCTTCGTTCAAGGATCGCGGTCAAACCCTTTATCTTCGCGATCTCGACAGCGGCAAAGAAGTCAGATTCAATCCTCCCGGCGCGGGCCGGTATCTCGGCGGTAAGCTCTCCCCCGACGGCCAAATGGTGGTGGCCACCTATGAGTCGGCGGGCAACACTAATCTTCATTTGCTCGATCGCAACGGTGGCGTTATCCAGCGCCTGACCCAGGACCCGGGGATCGAGGTCTCGCCGGCTTGGTCGCCCGATGGTAAACAGGTTGTTTTCGTGTCCGACCGTAGCGGTTCGCCGCAAATTTTTGTGATCAGCCTTCAGGGTGGCAAGACCCGGCGCGTGACTTATAGCGGTAGTTACAACACTTCGCCTGAATGGTCTCCTAAGGGGGACCGCATCGTCTATACCGGTAGGGTCGGTAGTAAGTTTGCGATCTTTACGATCGCCGCGGAAGGCGGCGATCCGCGCAAACTTACGTCGGAAGCATATGACAGCGAGGACCCGACTTGGTCGCCGGATGGCAGATTTATTGCGTTTTCATCAAATCGTGCCGGCAGGTACCATCTTTATGTGATGCAAGCGAGTGGTGACAATCAACGGCGACTAACAGGCTCCGGTGGTGACGACACCAAACCGAGCTGGTCGGCGCGGCTCGTCGACTAAACTATTTCTTTAAACTGTCGTGACTAAAGAAGATTTTCGACCAAAAAAGATGGAGGTTTCGATGATAATCCGTTGGAGAATTGCGAATGGCGGATTTTTGCTGCTTGGATTGATTGCGCTCGGCTGTGCGCCGACGGGGGTACCCAAGCCCGACCCGGCGTTAACTGGAACCGGCTCAGCGTCGGCAAAGTCCTCCGACACTGTACGCTCCGGCGATGGTCAGCGCGGCGCTACCAAAGAGGCCGACGCGACCCCGTCGAGCCTGAAGGCGTTGCAAGAGGGCAAGCCGCCGATCACGCCGGCGTCGAGCCCCTTGAAAGACGCTTTCTTCGATTTCGATCGCTACGATCTCAGCGTTGACGCGCGCGCAATTTTGCGCGCCAACGCCGATTGGCTTAAAGGCAATCCGTCGGTGCGGGTTGAAATAGAAGGCCACTGCGATGAGCGTGGCACCAGCGATTACAATCTGGCATTGGGCGCGAAAAGAGCCCAGGCGGCGCGGGAATACCTGGTGTCGTTGGGGATAACGCCGGATCGTTTGTCGACAACCAGTTATGGTGAGGAAATCCCGGTATGCCAAGAGCGCACCGAAAACTGTTGGCGGCAAAATCGCCGGGCGCGCTTCGTCGTCCTCGAGCGGCGCGCCACTTCTTGATCGATGGCTAGGAGGGTGGCTCCATTGTTCACTAATAAGTTTCCAATTCTATTCGTCTTGACCGCTTTGACGGTTACGTCCGGCTGTGTGAACCCGCAGCAGGTGGATCTGCTCGAACGCGACCAACGGCGGCTGCGTGGCGATGTCGGTTTGATCCAGTCGAATATCGGTTCGATACAGTCGAATATCGGTACGATGCAGTCCGATATCGATGCGGTGCGGACAACTTTGGCCGATACCCGGGCCAACTTGCAGCAGATGCAACGCGATATCAGCGCGATTCGCGAGCGCATCGATGAAACCCGAGTGCAAGTCGGACGGCAAATTGGCCAAACCAGCCGAGATGGCGATCAGCGGGTTACGACTTTGGAATCTCGATTGCTCAAACTTGAAGAAGATGCCAAAGCCCAAGCTGAGCATTTGAAAAACCGCGAAGCCGAGATCCAGCAACTGAAAGAGGCCGCGCAAACGGCACAAGCCGCTCAAGCGAACGCGCCGGATGGCTATGCCGAAGCGGCGCTTGGCGAGTCGGAGGGGGCGCGGCGAGATTTTGACAGCGGCTGGCGTCTGTTCGAACGCAAAGATTTTCGCTCGGCGGCCGCCCGGTTTCGCGAGTTCGTGAAAAAATATCCCAAGAGCCGGATCGCGGCGAGCGCGCAATATTGGCTCGGTGAAAGCCACTATGGTCTCAAGGAGTACGACAAGGCGATCGTT
>JBGTCC010000116.1:0-16921 GCA_041749055.1 Thermodesulfobacteriota bacterium
GCATGCGCTCATCGAGGAGGCTCCCGCCGTTGAAACCTCCGGACCGTCGCGGCCCTGGCAGCTCATATTGCTCTCCGCCAAGACCGGCACAGCACTAGAAGCTGCAACTACAAATCTTGCGGAACATTTGAAGCAACATGCCGACATTAACCTCGGCGATGTCGCTTTTACGCTGCAAGTCGGACGCAAACCGTTCAACCATCGACGCGCGCTCGTGTGCCGGGATCTTGCTGATGTCGTGCAAACCATCGAGAGCAGAGATCCCAAGAGGATCTCGACCTGGGGTAGCGAATTGAGCGACGGAACCACCACATTTATGTTTCCCGGCCAGGGTTCCCAATATGTCAACATGGGCCGCGATCTCTACCAGACCGAGTCGATGTTTCGCGCGCAAGTGGACAGGTGTGCCGAGATCCTTTTACCGACGCTTGGACTTGATCTGCGCCAAACTCTCTACCCGAGCGAGGCTCAAGCAGACGCGGCATCGAAGCGGCTCAATCGAACTCTAATAGCGCAGCCGGCGCTGTTTACGATCGAGTACGCCTTGGCCAAGCTGCTGATCGGCTGGGGAATAGAGCCCAAAGCGATGATCGGTCACAGTGTCGGCGAATACGTGGCAGCATGTTTGGCGGGAGTTTTTACGCTAGAAGATGGACTTGGTTTGATCGCTGCCCGCGGCCGGTTGATGGACGGACTGCCGGGCGGCGCCATGATTGCGGTTCCGCTGCCATTGGCAGAGGTCATTCCGTTCTTGAGCGATACGATTGCACTCGCCGCTCATAACGGCCCCGCGCTCTGCGTCCTAGCCGGACCGGAGGAAACTTTACAAGCGCTCGACCGACGAATGAAAGAACTGAATATCGACTGCCGCCGCCTGCACACCTCCCATGCATTTCATTCGCAGATGATGGAGCCGGTTCTGCAAGCGTTCACGGACGAAGTCCATACGATCGATCTCAACCCGCCGACGATACCATATCTCTCTAATGTTTCGGGAAACTGGATCACGGAGGCTGAGGCCACCGATGCAAATTATTGGGCGAAACAGCTGCGCCAAACGGTGCGGTTTTCTGAGGGCTTGGCAAAACTCTTGGAAAGTTTCGGTGGCGCTCTCGTGGAGATCGGCCCGGGCCAGTCGCTGAGCGCCTCAGCCATGCAGCATAAGCGGATGGACCAGACTATTCTCCGTACGATGCGCCATCCGCAGGAGCATCATGCCGACTTGCCATTTCTCTTAGGAACGCTCGGCCGCCTTTGGCTTGCAGGCGTCCGGGCCAATTGGACGACCTTCTATGCCAACGAACGGCGTCATCGGCTCCCGCTCCCAACTTATCCATTCGAGCGCCAGCGTTACTGGGTCGAAGCGCCGCTTGGAACTGGCGGCGCACAGGCGCGGGCGGCGGCGCGAGAGAAAAAACCGGATATGGCCGACTGGTTCTATGTTCCTTCGTGGAAAAGATCGGTTTCGCCTCAGAGGCTCCAGGGGGAAAGCTCGACGCTGCATACGCACCCTTGGCTAATGTTTGTCGACGACTGCGGCCTGGGTGCGCGTTTAGTCGAACGTTTGGAAGCATGCGGCCAGGATGTTATCCGCGTCGAACCCGGGGTGAACTTTCGCCGGCTCGATCAAAACCGTTATGCAATCAATCCGTGCAGTAAGAGCGACTACTTCGATTTGCTTAAATCACTGGGCGAGGAAAGAAATGTTCCAAACCGAGTAGTTCACCTTTGGAGCGTTACGCACAGCGATTCGCCGGTCACCATCGAGTCCTTCGATGCGGCGCAGCCTTTGGGATTCTACAGTCTGCTTCACCTGGCACAGGCGCTGGAGAAGTATGGTGTAGTCGCGCCGCTGAGGATCGAGTTCATCTCGAATCATCTTCAGGAGATTGGCGAGGGTGACCGCTTGCGTCCCGAGAAGGCCACCGCACTCGGGCCATGCAAAGTCATCCCCCAAGAGTACGCCAACATTACCTGCCGCAGTATCGATATCGCACTCCCTGGCTTCACGGAGCATGGCGAGGACGTGCTGGTGGAGCAGCTTTTGAAAGAGCTCGCCTCCAACCCAGTGGATTGGGTGATCGCGTATCGTGGAAAACATCGGTGGGTGCAAGTTTTTGAGCCAGTGCGGCTCATCGTCTCAGACGGGAGCCCACGTCTTAGAACCGGCGGCGTATATTTGATCACCGGTGGGTTGGGACACATTGGTCTGTTACTGGCGAAGTATCTGGCAGTCACCGTCAAGGCCAAGCTAGTTCTCACGGGTCGCTCCGTTCCGCCGGAAAGAGAACACTGGGACGAATACTTGCGCGACCATGATGATTACGATCCGGTGGTCCAACGTATCCGCCAGGTAAAAGCGATGGAGAATGTGGGCGCTGAGGTGCTGATGGCCGGGGCGGATGTTAGCTCGCTGGAGCAGATGCAAGCAGTGATCGCTCAAGCGACGCTGCGATTCGGAAATGTTCACGGCGTTATTCACGCAGCGGGGATTCTCGGCGAAAAATTGATGATCCCGGTACAGGAAACAAGCCCAGATGAGTGCAGGGCTCAGTTCGGCGCCAAAGCACAGGGGCTTATGGTTCTCGACCAGCTTCTGTGCGGCAAAGAGTTGGATTTTTGCATCGTGACGTCTTCTTTGTCGTCTGTGTTAGGCGGTCTCGGCTTTAGCACCTACGCGGCAGCTAATATCTTCATGGACGCTTTCGCGCACCACCACGCCCAAACGGGTGGTTTACCTTGGACCAGTATAAATTTAGGCCGCTGGGAATTCGCTCTAGAAGCGGAGGGACGGACAAATTCTGCCGCAGCGGCTGCGAGAGCGGCGATGACAGCCGAGGAGGGCGTGGAGGCGTTCGGACGTGTTTTATCCGCAGACCCGGCAACCCAAATCATCGTTTCGACCAGGGACCTGACAGCCAGGATTGACGAGTGGAAAAACCCGGAAATTTCGCGAGGTGCCGATCAGTCGTCACCCGCGGAGTCGGCAATCTGCGCGTCGATTTCGTCCGGCTACTCACGACCCAACCTGGCAAACGCCTATGTGGCTCCCACAAGCGATTTACAGCGGACGATCGCGGGCATCTGGCAAGAACTACTTGGCATTGGGCAGATTGGCATTTACGACAACTTCTTCGAGCTGGGCGGACATTCGTTACTTGCCACGCAAATCATATCTCGAATACGCAATGCTTTGTCGATCGAGGTTCCGCTACGCCGCATCTTGGAGTCACAAACGGTCGCCGAGATCGCAGCCAATATTACAGAAATCCAAGTGAAGCGGACAAGTGAAGCAGAGCTAGAGCATATGCTGCGCGAGGTGGAGGCGGTGACGGAGGACGAAGCACAGCGGCACACGGACGGAATCGATTTTACAATATCGAAGAAGTAGCTTGCCGTTCTTAGCCTTTTGACCGTGAACGATCTTCCGAGACAATCGACTAAAACCAGCGCTACGGGTAAAATTGGATCGGTATCGGTGATCGGGCCAGTTTCTCTATCCGCGAGCTGATATTGAACCGTATACTCCAAAAACTGAATCCTAGCGTCCTGATGTTGACCAAGGGTTGTCCGAAAACTGCGCCGACTCGGTGACCTGAAATACCGTGATGCGCCGGAAAACAACTCCCCCGTATCCGAACCAGAACCAACAGCCGAAGTGCGGATTATCGGATTAGTTGTCTTGAAGCAAGGCGCGTACGTGTCAGCGTCAAGCCAGCCAATTTCATTTCGCCGCCGCCCCGCCCCACAGCTTGTCCATGAAGCCGCTTTTCTCCAACTCGTCCAAGTAGCGCCGGTCATAAAGATCCTGTGGTTTAAACTTCCTCGCCCGTGGGTCGGTGGGCGCGATGTCGTCGAGAATCGCCTGCACCGCTTCGAGGCGCAGCTCCATGCGTGGTTCGAGGGCTTTGATCTCGGCGCTGTAAGCTTGGTCGAGCACTTTGCGGTCCTCGATACGCAGGTATTTGCTCAGGACTTTGAAGACGATTTCCTTGTCCGTGTGCAAAATCTTCGCGGCCTCGGCCATGGCGCGCATGAAGCGGCTGAGAAGCGGCGAGTTCTGCGCGATCAAGGAGCGCCGGGTGATGAAAGACACGGCGACTTGGGGAATCCGCAGATCGGGGCCGTAGACCACATAATTATAGCCTTGGGATATCGCCCGCGCGTCCCAGGGGGACGACATGGTGCCGGCATCGATGGCACCGGAGAGCAGCGCCGCTAACATCTCCGGCGCACCGCCAGTCTGCACCATCGAGTAATCGCGCCCCGCTTCCATGCCGCGCCGCTTGAACACTTGGAGCGCGAAATAGTGGGTGGTCGCACCGATGCGCGTAACGCCAATCTTCTTGCCGCGCAGCTCTTCCAACCGTTTAATCTCCGGCTTGGCGAGAATGCTTTGGGTCAAATGGTTCTTGATGCCGGCGATGAATACCAGATCGTTGTTGCCGCCCACCGCCGTGCGCACCAGACCGACGCCGCCGTCAATCATTAGCTGCGCCTCGCCGCCCAACATCGCCGCCGTCGCCAATGGCGAGGTGCCGATGTAGACCAGGGGAAATTCCAAATTGTATTTGCGAAAAATGCCAGTCTCCTCGGCGATCCACGGCATCGACTGCGACATGACCCGCGCCGACTGCACGCCGATCAATCGATCCGCCGCTGACAGCAGACGGCCCTCAGTCAACGTTAACACCAGCAAGAACAATTGCAGCAAAATTACCCTCATGATTCCCCCTTTCTCAAGAATCCAGCGATGATGGTAAATAATTTTGGCGGTTTTCGGCTGAGCTTTTTTGCCAGCTGTTTAGCGCTGACCCGGTACTTGAACGCCTTGCGTCCGTCGATGAAAAGCACCGGCACTTGGTCGGCGAATTTTTCGCGCAATTCCAACGACCCGTCGACTTCGATCTCGTCTATTTCGAGCGGCAGATTGGCCGCGACTTTATTAATAACGGCCTTCATGGCGTCGCACAGGCAACAATCCTTGCGCGAATATAGCGTCAACTTGGCCGTCATGGGGCCGTTGTCTGGGCAGATTCTTTAGGTTCTTGTTTTTTCTCGGCGTCGCCCAGCGTGAGGATGCTTTTGGGGATGCCGAGAACGCTCCAAAACATTTCGGATAAAGTTCCTAGGGGCATCGCCGTGATGGCCGGCTCCTCGATACGGCCCTTGATGCTAAAACTACCGACCAGAAAGGAATTCATGATGGCGGCGACGCCTCGGCCTAAAATCGGCACTTGATTGAACGCCGATTCGATGCCGGCGAAGGGCCGCACGGCAACCACCAGATCGATCTCATCGTTCGGCACATCGATCTTGCCGGCGCCGCTCATGCGCAAGTCGTTGCTGTCGACGAGCAAATTTTCCGTTGCGTAAACACCTTTGTCCACTTTGAAGTCGGCGGTGATGGCACGGAAGCGAATCCCCTGCTTGGTCAGGTCCGGCAGCTGCAAAGTAAACCAACGCGACAAGTCGAGGAGATTGAGAATCTGCACGAGGATGCGCATCCGGTTGATGGTGCCGTCCTCGATCCGCAGGTTGAACGCGCCGGTTAAGTTTTGCTTCCGTTCCATGTCGTTTTTGCCCGTCGTCTCCAAGTTACCCGTGAGATTCACCCGCCCAGTCATGTCAGTGTTGGTGATATTGAACCAGCGCAAAAACGTTTCCACCGGCACGGCTTGGATTTTTGGCAGCGCGACAATTCTCAAGCTATCCGGCCGGTCGAAAATCGTCGTCACGCCGACGATGGCGCCGCCGGCGGAGCGCGCCGACAAATTGGTCAATCGCCACACCCGCCGGTCGATGGTCGCGTCGGTTTTCATGTCACCAAACTCGAAGTTCCTGATGCGCCCTTTGGCCAGGGCGATTTTACCTTCGGCTTGCAGGTTGGTGTAGAATTCACCGACGTCGGGGTCGATCTGTGAAATCAAGTAGGTCACGTCTAAATTGGGTGCGGCGAAGTCGAACAGTAGTTGCGGCTTCTCCGCGTAGCGCCAGCGCCCGCTGGCGCTTGCCGGTACGCCGGCCAGCAACGCCTTGAGATTGTGAAAATCGATACCCGACTCGTCGATCTTGACCTTGCCGCTAAGCTCGCGCAGCGGCTGCAACAGCGGTTTCACCAGCAGCTGGACGTTGGTCAAGTCCAAATCGCCGGTGAGTTTGCGCGTGTTTTTGTTCGCGAAAGCGCCGCGGTAGCGCACCGTGCCGCGGACAATGCCGGGATCGTTAAGCGATCCCTGGTCGAGCAGCAAGCGCGCGATCACGCCGGCACGTACGCCGGCGGATTCGACACCCAGGTCAAAAGTGCCGTCGTCCGTGCCGTAGTCTGAGAGCGCCAATTGGAGCTGCACCGGTGCGCCGCTCATTTGCGCGAGGATCTTTTCACCCTTGATCTCCTTGGGTGAAAAGGCAATCTCTCCCTTGATCTCGCTCAAGACATAGTCGTCGTAGCGCAGCCGGGCGTTGTCCAGGGCGACTTTCCCGGCGAATTGGAGCGGCTCATTGGCGCCACGTTTCACAGTCAAATCGACGCGGCTGCGCCCATCGACTTCGTTAATCGAGGCGGCGATCTTGGCGGCGCGCTCGGAAACAAACTCGGATTTCAGCTGATTGCGCAGCTCCGCCAAGTTGAAATCGCCGCGGGCCGCAAGCTCGAGCCCGCCGCGTCCGCTCGGCGTCAAATCGTAGCTGGCATCGACATGGTGCAATTGGGAATCGCCATAGGCGCCCTTGAGATTGCGCACGCTTAACCGGCCGTCTTGCAAACTCACGCGCCCATGAACGCCGCGCAGCGGCAACGTGCCGCGGGCCGCGAGACTGCCCGAGACGTCGCGCAATTCGGCGTCGAACCAGAGCTGTTTGCCGATACCCGTCTGCGCCAACCGGCGCAGTTCGCCGAGTGTGGCGTTAACACCGGCGCTCTTAAGCTCCACCTGCCCGCTCTGGATCGAGCTCAGGCTCTTTTCCCATTGTGGCGATTCGATCATTCTCAACGGCAAGTAGCGGCGCAGCGTCGTCAGCGGCGTCGTCAGCTGAGAGAGCTGCAGCGATAGATGGGGTTCCGCGCTGTTGAGCGCGCCGATACTGCCGGCCAGGGCGAACTTGAGATCGTCGACGCGAAGATCGGCGCGCTTAATCTCTAGTTTCCCCCGGGTCCATTCTGCCTCGAAGCTGGTCCGGCCGTCCGCTTCGGTGAGCGGTGCGAGCAGGAGTTCGGGCGCGTCGATAGAGATCTTTCTGAATTCGATATCGCCTTTGAGCCGCAGCTGTTTATCGGGATAGCCTTCTAGATGGAGCCGCTGGGCGAGATGACCGCTCGCCGACTTGATCGGCACATGGGCGCCGAGCTGGGCTTTGATGAGCGCCGCCGGAAAATCGACGAGATCGACATCGGCGTACCAGCGCGCTTGGTGAAAATCCAAAACTTCCTGCGGAAACACCAACCGCCCAGAAGCCTTAAGTTGCATCGGCGCATGGTCATTTTCTACCTGGCTCTTTATTTCGAAATGCAGCGCCGCGCCGGTCGATTCCGCCGGCGGGCGTGCCAGCAGATCCTTCATGAACTCGCGCAGCCGCTGGCCGCGCACCCGCTCGACCGTGACATCGGCTTGACGTAAGCGCCATTCGCCCAGGCCGGCACGCTTACGCTCATCCAAATAATCGATGGCGCCGTTGTCGATCCTGATGGTTTGGAGATCGAGACTGAACTGCTCCCCGTGGCGTTTGAGTATCGGCAAATTAATCAGCTTGTCGAGCAATGGGATGCGCCCCTCGGCATCGCCGGTCAGCGCAACAGTGGGCCGCTGCATACGAATCTCATAAAAAATCACTTGACGCTGCAGCAACGGCAGCAGCGCAACCCGAGCCGTGACCCGCTCGGCGGCGATCTCCGGCGTAGCGCTGTCCGGCATAGCGATGGCGACATCGCGAAACGCTATTCCCGTGACCCAACCAATTTCAATATCCGCAGCGCCGAGACCAACCTTAAGCGCGGTGTTTTTTTCAATCTCGTCGATGACAAAATTGCGGAATTCGCCGACTCGAACCAGGTGGTAAAATGCCAGGGCGCAAACAATAAAAAAAAGCACCGCGGTAATGCCGATGAACGCGCCGATCTTGAGGAGTTTTTTCATGAGTAAACAGAGACGCGCTTCAAGGCTTCGGGCGGTTGCTCTCCTCAGCGGGAAGGCGGAACGCTAAACTAGGGTAATGCTAAAGCAAGTTCACTGGAGTCGCAAGCGTCAATCGGCGCCAACGCAGTTCCCCAAAGTCACTATTGAGTTCCCGCAAAGGGGAAAATGCCGCGCAGCGGTGCGCGGCTCTATCGGTTCGCATAGTCTTGCACTCACCCCTGCGTAAATCTTGCCTTGACAGCCCTAGATGAACTTGGTAGATAAAACAAACTTTTTCGCCTACTGGTATTTACCAAGGGGAGAGTCTATGGTGGATCGAGAAGAAGAACTGCTCAATAGCAAACAAGTCGCCGTGATTCTCGACATGAGTCCGGACACTGTCAATGAATTTGCCCGGAAAAACATTCTCCCGGCCTTTAAAAAGGGTAAGCAATGGCGATTTCGTAAGCGCGATATTTCTATTTTCTACAAGAAGCAACCGAAGGATATCCGCGACGCCTAGCCGGACGTGGTTGATTGGGGTTGGGGCGCATGGCTGAAATCGAAGCGCATGAGAGCAAACTGTACGGAGAGTTCGCCCCGCTCTACGACAAAATCTTCAGCAAGATATTCTACAATCGGCTTGAGCGGGTGATCGAGGACCTCGACATTCCTCCGGGCGCGCAGGTTCTCGAAGTCGGCGCCGGCACGGGCACTTCTTTTCCGGCCTATCCCGCTCATTGCAGTGTTACTGGCGTAGACTTGGCGCCGGACATGCTCGCGCGAGCGCGGCAAAAAATCGCCGACAACGGCTGGCGCCATCTCCGTGTGATCGAGATGAACGCCCTCGATCTCGAGTTTCCCGACAACAGCTTCGATTATGTCATGGCGTTTCATGTCGTCACCGTGGTTCCCGATCCGGTGCGCATGATTGCTGAGGCCAAACGGGTCTGCAAGCCGAACGGCAAGATTGTTATCGTCAATCACTTCACCAGCGACGTTCCAGTGCTCGGCACGCTCACTCGAGCCATGGACCCGATCACCCGCTTGCTCGGTTGGCGAACCGATCTCCAGCTTAAACCCTTCATTGCAACCACTGGCCTCATCATTGAGAAGGTTTACAAGATCAACAAGACTTCCCTCTACACCGTGGTGCTTGCCGGCAAGGAGCCCAACGGCCACTACTCCGCGCGTGAACTCTAGCCAAAGCGTGCGTTGACGCCGCGAATCAATAATGCTGACCGCGTTCTTTCGGTTCAGGCGAATTTGTTTTTTTATTTTGCCGCGCAGGCCGACATGTGCAACACCGCGGTCGTGAGCGCACGTTGATGGGCAGTAATTGACTAGGAGGGATCGTTAAAAACATTATCGCGGAAGGTCTTTGGGATCCTTCTTCACTTCTTGCTCAGCTTCGTCGTCTTTTTCGGTAACGCCTTTTTTGAAATCTCGGATCGCCTTGCCGAGTCCGCTGCCGATCTGCGGCAGCTTGCTGGGACCGAAGATCACCAGAGCGATCACGAGAATCACCATCAGTTCCGGCACACCAAGTCCAAACATGTATCCTCCTAAGCTTTGCGCTTCACGGCGAAGAATACCGCGTTGTCGCCCCGTTGTACAAGCAGCAAGATACGGTCACCGCGCCGGCCTTGCCGCGTTGCCCGTTCAAAATCTTTGACATTGGCCACGACGCGCTGGTTAACCTCGCGAATCACGTCCGCCGGTTCGATGCCCACCAGGTCGGCCGGGCTGCCCGGCTGCACCTCGACCACTAGGACCCCTTTGGCTGAACTCAAACCCAAGCGCCGCGCCGCTTCCGGGGTAATGCGCTGCACCCGCAGACCGAGCTCGGCGTCGCGCGCCTCGGCCTGCTGATTGACATCGGCTTCGTCGCCCAGTTCGCCGATGCGTACCGCGACGGTTTGCTCCTTTTTCTCGCGCAAAATTTTGAGCAAAACTTTTTGCCCCGGCGCGATATCGGCGATGACGCTGGGGAACTCGTTGCTCTTGGGCACCGCTTTGCCATTGAACTCGACGATCACATCGCCGGTTTTGATGCCTGCTTCGGCTGCGGGGCTCTTGTCGGCCACCTCGGTGACGATCGCTAGATCGGCGGCGGTTCGCGTGACTCCTAGCGAAGCAGCTTGGATAGCGCCAAGATCCTGGGCGCGCACCCCCAGCCAACCGCGCACCACTTTGCCGTTTTTGCGCAACTGGTCTAAGACCTTTTTCGCGAGGTCGATGGGAATCGCGAAACCGATACCAACGTTGCCGCCGGATTGACTGAAGATCGCCGTATTGACGCCGATCACTTCGCCGTCGGCGCTGATCAGCGGTCCACCGCTGTTGCCAGGGTTGATCGAGGCATCGGTTTGAATGAAATTGTCGTAGGGACCGGCGCCGATCACCCGCCCCTTGGCGCTGATGATTCCCGCGGTGACGGTATGTTCGAGACCGAAGGGGTTGCCGATCGCCATCACCCAATCGCCGACGTCCAGCTGGCTCGAGTTGCCGAGCTTGGCGAAGGGCAGATTGCCGCCGGAGCGACGGATCTTGATCAAGGCCAAGTCGGTGCGATCGTCCTTACCGATCAAGCGCGCTTCATGCTCGCTATGATCCGACAGTTTCACCTTGATCGTGTCGGCGCTGCGCACGACATGATAACTGGTGAGGATCTCACCGTCTCGGCTGATCAAAATCCCCGAGCCCAAACTGCGCGAGTTGTTCTCCCTCGGCGCCGACTCGCCGAAAAACCGATTGAAGAAATCTTCGATGGGATCGTTGGAGCCCGAACGCGTCGAGCGTTGCGTCAGGGTTGAAATGTTGACCACCACCGGCATGGTTTTTTTTGCGATGCTGGCGAAGGTCGGTGGACGGTTGCCGTCCAGAGCAGCCAAATTAGCCGCGCGGGCTTCGCCAAGCAGCTGAAATCCCAGCGCGTTCAAGCAATACACCAGACCGGCGATCAAATTTCGGCGCCACAGCGATCGATCTCGTTTAACCATCAGCGATAGATCCTCGATAGATTCGACACGGCTAGCACAATAGCAAATTTCCCGCGCGCGGTGAAACCGGCGGACGAAACGCCAAAACATTTGCAAATAACCATCTCAGTGTCTATGAAGTAACCAGCCCTATCGTCGAAAGCAACCATGAAACCCGATCCCATCGATTACGACACCGTGCGCGAGATGCTGCGCACCGCGACGCCGGACCGCGTGCTGCGTTTCATCGGCAAAAGCCACCCCGCCGACATCGCGTTGCTATTCAAAGGACTCGATACGGCGGAAGTGCGCCAGTTGTTCGACGTGCTGTTCTCGTCGCGCCGCGCCGCAAAGACCCTTAAAGAGCTGCCCTTCGAATTATTACCCGACATTCTCGCCTTGATCGACGATGACAAAGTCGGCCGGCTGATCGCGCGCGCCGACCCGGATGACGCGGTCATGTTCATCGACAGCCTCCCCGACGAGCGCCGCGAGCAAATCATGGCGCTGCTCGACCCGGAGAGCCAGGCCGCGGTGCGCGAAATCATCAACTACCCCGACGGCACCGTCGGCCGCTTGATGACCACCGATTTCATGGCGCTGCCACCGGACACCACCGCCCAAGGCGCCATCGATAAAATCCGCGAGCGCGGCGAACTTGAGAGTTTTTTCTATCTCTACGTCGTCGATAAAGACGGCAAGCTGGTGGGCGTGGTGCCGATCCGCAATTTGGTGATCGCGCCGCCGGCGCGCGAACTGCGCGACATGATGATTGCCGATCCGATCAAAGCCGATGTCTTCATGGATCAAGAAGACGCCGCGCGCATCGTCGCCAAATACGAGCTTTTGGCGCTGCCCATCGTCGACGAAGGCGGCCGCTTGGAAGGCATTATCACCGTCGACGATGTCATCGACATCATCAAGGAAGAAAGCACCGAGGACATGTACAAGATGGTCGGCTTGGCCGAGGAAGACCGCGTCTTCACGCCAGTCTCGCGCTCGGTGAAACTGCGCCTGCCCTGGACCATCCTCAATCTCTTGACGGCAACACTTGCCGCATCCATCGTCGGCCTCTTCGAAGGCACGCTTCATGAGGTCATCGCCCTGGTCACGTTCATGCCGGTGGTCGCCGGTGTCGGCGGCAACGGCGCTACCCAGACCGCGACGGTGATCATTCGCGCCATCGCCCTGGGCGAGCTGGAATTCTCCTCGGCCTGGAAGGCGGTGGCCAATCAAGTCTCGGTCAATATCTGCATCGCCATCGCCGCCGGCGCCATGATCGCGCTGGCGGCAATTTTATGGAAAGGCAATCCCTACCTGGGGCTGGTGCTCGCTGGCGCGATGTTACTGAATCTCGGACTGATGGCGGGCTTTGCCGGCGCGGTCATCCCGTTACTTCTCAAAGGCATGAAACTCGACCCGGCGCTCGGTTCTGGCATCATCGTTACCGGGTTAACCGATGCCTTCGGCTTTCTCTCGTTTCTCGGATTAGCGACGATCTTCCGCAGCTACCTCGTCTGATTTTCCACGGCCACGCCGTCGGCCGGTCTATTTTCATTGCGCTTGAGCAAAAACAGCACGCCGCCGAGCAAGCTATCCACGGCAATGATGATAAATAGCAACAGCCCAAAAGCGATGCCTTTTTCCGAGGCGAATCCGAGGGCTCCGAGCAAAAACATATATCCCGACTCGCGTAAGCCGATGCCGCCGAAGCTGATCGGAATCGCCGCGAAGGTACCAACCAGCGGATACAGGATCAGGCAAAACGAAAACGGCAGGTCCATATTGAGCGCTTTGCCCATAACCATATGCATCCAGGCTTGCAGCAGGTGGACCGCCAACGACAGCGCCATGGCGATGGGAATGGCACGCGAATAACGGCCGTAGCTCTCGAGCGCGATCCGCAACTTACTCACCAGAGGGTGGCCATCGTTGGGAAGAAAGCGCGTGATCAACGGCAGAGTTATTCCGCCCACGAACAGGCCAGCCGCCAGCGCGAAGGTGACGACACGCGCCGTCGGTGGAATCGCATAGTCGGAAAACAACAGCAGCCCCACCGCCCCAAGCCAAACCAGCACGCACATACCGACGGCCCGGTCGGCGACCACCGACACCGTGGCGCGCAAGGTCGCCGCGCCCCAGCTCTCGGCGCGGGACTGCTGACCTTCACGGGTGAGATAAACAATCTTGCTGAGATCGCCGCCGACGGTGCCGGGCGCGAACAGATTGAAGAACATGCCGATGAGATAGTAAGTCGTCATCCCCGTCAGTCCCGTGTGGAAACCCAAGGGACGGGACAGGACGGTCCAGCGAATCGCGCTGATCGCTTGGCCGATCAGATACGTCACCAAGGCGATGCTAACATAACCGAGGTGGGCGCCGCGCAGCGTCGACCAGAATAGAGTGACATCTATCTTGGAGAGAAAAAATCCCAGCAAGCCGGCGCTAACGACCAGTTTGGCAGCTAAAATCAACGTCGCTTTGGGATTCTTCATTCGGCCAACGGCGGGTGCACGAGGACCTGACTCTCGTCCTTGGTAAGACCATCCACGAGCACCCGGCGCCCGCTGACATGCAGGCGCCCCTCGGCGTAGAGCTGGATGGCGCGGGGAAAGATTCGATGTTCTTGCGTGAGTATACGCGCCGCCAGTAATTCTTCCGTGTCGTCGGGAAATACCGGCACCACCGCTTGAATGATGATCGGCCCCTCGTCGCACTCTTCGTTGACGAAATGTACCGTGCAGCCGGAAAAGCGCACGCCATGGTCGACGGCCTTCTTCTGCACATGAAGACCGGGGAATGACGGTAGCAAGGCCGGGTGAATGTTCATGATACGATTGGAGTAGGCCTTGATGAAAACCGGCGAGAGCAAACGCATGAAGCCGGCGAGCACCACCAGCTCTACGGCGCGCCCGCGCAACAGGTCGACTATCGCTTGATCGTAGGATTCACGGCTCGGATACGTCTTGTGGTCCAAGACTTCGGTCGGGATGCCGTGATTTTGCGCCCGCACCAGACCGAAAGCGTCGGCTTTGTTACTCAAAACCAATTGAATTTTAGCATCGAGACCTTTGCCCTCGACCGCGTCAATAATCGCCTGCAGATTGGTGCCGCCGCCGGAGAGCAAAACCGCGATAGGAACTTGTCTTGCCATATTATTTTAAGAACGAATCGTGGCGCCCTTCGCTCCTTGGCGAACTTCACCGACGACAAAACTGCGCTCACCAATGCGTTTCAGCATTCGGATAACCGGATCGGCGTCGTTCTTGCCCACGACGAGAATCATGCCGAGGCCCATATTGAACGTCCGATCCATCTCCGGCTGGGCGACCCCGCCGATTTTCTGAATCAAGCCGAAGACCGTCGGCACCGGCCAACTTGTCCGTTCAACCACGGCATGCCGTCCTTGCGGCAATACCCGCGGCAGATTACCGGTGATGCCGCCGCCGGTGATGTGCGCCGCGCCTTTGATACGAAATTGGCCGAACAGCTTCCTGGCGAGTTTGGCGTAAATACGCGTGGGTTCGAGCAACTCTTCACCCAACTTGCGGCCGAGCTCGGGAATACGGCGATTTAATTTCAAGCCGCCCCGTTCGAGCAGAACCTTGCGTGCCAGCGAATAACCATTGCTGTGCAGTCCGCTGGCAGGGATGCCGATCAAGACATCGCCGGGCGTAACCGCCGCCGCATCGATAATTTTCTTTTTCTCTAAAACGCCGACGACAAAGCCTGCGAGGTCGTACTCGCCTTTAGGAAAATCGCCGGGATGCTCCGCGGTCTCGCCGCCGATCAGCGCACAACCGGCCTGGCGGCAGCCGGCGGCGATGCCGCGTACCACCGCTTCGCTAATCTTCACGTCGAGTTTGCCGCAGACGAAGTAGTCGAGAAAAAACAGCGGCGCCGCGCCCTGGGTCAAGATATCGTTGACCCCCATGGCGACCAGATCGATGCCGATGGTGTCATGGATGCCGGTCATAAAAGCGATCTTAAGCTTGGTGCCGACACCGTCGGTGGACGAGACTAATACCGGATCGCGATAGCCGCGCGATTTAAGATCGAATAGCGCGCTGAAGCCGCCGACGCCGGCGAGCACACCGGGCACTCTGGTTTTCTTGGCGATGGGACCGATGCGCCGCACCAGTGCATCGCCGGCTTCGATGCTAACGCCGGCCTGGGCGTAAGTGAGTCCTTTGGGAGGTGTCATTCGAGTATGAAGTTAATGTTTGGATTCGTCGGGGCGTTTCACGTACGCCTAGCGTCATCATAGCGCACTGAAAACAGAAATTCACATGGTCGAGCCAATTCCGCTGGCATTGGCACCGCTGGCCGAGGCGAGCAGAGCGCGAATCCTGAGGGTGTATTCACCGAACTTGACAGTACTCATCATTTCCATCGTGCGCGGCCGCGGCAAGTCGATGGCGATGGTCTCCAACAAGCGGCCCGGCCGCGCCGACATGACGAACACCAGGTCGGAAAGAAACACCGCTTCTTGAATGCTATGGGTGACGAACAGGACGGTCTTCTTGCGCTCTTCCCAGATGCGCAAGAGCTCCATGTCCAACTCGTCACGAGTCATGGCGTCAAGCGCGCCAAAGGGCTCGTCCATCAACAGCAATTGAGGATCGGTCACCAGCGCGCGGCACAGGGACGCGCGCTGCTGCATGCCGCCGGAGAGCTCGTGCGGATACATCTCCTCGAAGCCTTCGAGACCGACGAGCTTGATCAAGGCGCGCGCCTTGTCGGCATAATTAGCGACATTGAGTTTAGCGAACTCCACCGGCAGCAAGATATTGCCCAACACCGAGCGCCATTTGAGCAGCACCGGCGCCTGGAAAACCATGCCGACATTTTCCAGAGGATTATCGACCTGACGGCCGGCCACGGACACCGTTCCAGCCGACGCCGGCATCAAGCCCGAAATTATTTTCAACAAAGTGCTTTTACCGCAGCCGCTCGGGCCGACGATGGCAACGAAGTTGCCCGGTTGAATGTCGAAGGAGACATTGTCGAGCGCCGTAACGGTCCGGGTCGCGGTCGAGAAGAACCGCGAGACTTGATGGACAGCGATCAGCGGCGGCACATCATCACTTTCGACCAAAAGCGGGTTAACGCTTGATAAACTGGTTGGTGTAGACTTCCTTCGCCGTCACTTTACGGCCGACATCGAAGTACTCGTTAACCACCTTGACGGTTTTTTCCATGATTTGCGGTTTCATGAAGCCCATACCGACGTTGACCGACTCCAACGGCAAGAACACCTCGGTGAGAGCGTTTTTGAGCTGCTGCGTCGTCAACGCCGAATCGAGTTCGGGTTTATGCTTGAGCAAAATCTTCAGCGCCTCTTCCTGATTGTCGCGCGCGTAGCGCAACCCTTCCAATGTCGCTTCGACATAGGCGCGCACGAACTCGGGCCGCTTTTTGATATCCTCATCCTTGACGATTAGACTGGTGCCGTAAATATCCAGACCCGTATCTTTCATAAACACCCGGGTCAGTTTGACGCCGACCTTCGCTGCCGCCATCTCGGCGACTTCGTCGTTGGAAGCGCGGAACATAATGATAAAATCCGCCTTTTTCGTCGCCAACGCGGCCGGCTGGATCGGCGGCGCGGTTTCTTGAATCTTGATCGACTTAAAATCGATTTTGTTGACCCGGGCATAAGCCGGCATAAGGAACCACTGCGCCTGACCGGGACTGATCGCCAACGATTTGCCCGGAAGATCCTTGATGCTTTTGATCACACCTTCGTCGCGCCACATGATGGTCGCGCCCACGTAACCGAACTGCGCCGCCGCCTGCACCGGCGCTCCGCGCGATTTGGCAACCATC
>JBGTCC010000117.1:0-4726 GCA_041749055.1 Thermodesulfobacteriota bacterium
GCGATCTCGGTGTGAGCCGATAAGACACTCGAAGAGAGCATCCAATCGCTCTCTCTAATTAAAATTCTTCTCCGCCTTGGTTACGTCTTTGCCGCCTCTGCCCGATTGTGTTACAGCGTTAACGATTAGCAGAGGAACACCGTGGACTTCTACATCAACATCCTGACAACCTACTACCCGGACATCGATCCGCCTTATGATGTCTACTACCAGCAAATTTTGCAGCAGATCGAGCTCGCCGAGGAATTGGGCTGGGAATGTTTCATGTTCAATGAACATCACTTTCTCGGCTACGGCGGACTAGTGGCGAATCCCGCCGTCCTGTTGGCCACCGCGGCGGCGCGCACTAAGAAAATCCGCCTCGGCCCATGCATCGCCATTCTGCCGCTGCGCCATCCACTCCACACCGCCGAAGACTACGCCATGGTCGACTCAATTTCCGGCGGTCGCTTGGAGTTCGGCATCGGCTCGGGAAATACCGAAATGGATTACCGCGTCTTCGGTGTCACTAGGGAAAACGATCGCGAGCGCGCCGCCGAAGCCCTGGAAGTGTTTTGAAAGTCTGGTCAAAGGAGCGCGCCGGCCACCAGGGCAAGTTCTGGCAATTCGAAGAATTGACGCTCTATCCGCGGCCGGTGCAACAGCCACACCCGCCGATTTGGGTCGCCGGCACTTCAGCACAAGGCTTGGGTTGGGCGGGGCGGCAGGGCTATCACATTATGACCGTCGGCCATCCTCATCCACCGGAACGAGTTGGCCCCGGCGTCGCGGCTTGGAAGCAAGGATTGATTGAAGCCGGCATCGATCCCAAAGATCGCCATTGCCAATTTCACGTCCGCACCCATGTCAACGACAACGCCGCGCGCGCCAAAGAGATCGGCATGGCTGCGGTGACACGCTATGACGAGATTTCACGCATCGGCCGCCGTTCATTAACCGCCGCGCCGGGAGAATACGACTGGGACACGATGTTGGCCACTGGGAGAAATAATTACGGTGCTCCCGGACAGGTAATCCGGGGCATTGAAAACGCGGCGAAGAATTATTACTTCGACACGCTCACCACGACGTTCAATTACGGCGGCATTCCCCATCTGGAAATCTTGAAATCCATGCGCCTGTTCGCCAAAGAAGTAATGCCGGCGTTCAAATAGATCTGATGAGCAAACCTGGACCGTCTACTCGCAGGTTTTAGAATGGTCGCCGCCTACTTGCCGGCAGCGCCGAGCGGGAGGATCTCTAAAACAATTTTTGTTATCCCCTGTTGCCTGAAGCCGAGGATCCCGGCAGCGCGCTGCGTGAGGTCGATCACCCGGCCGGGCTGCTTCGGCCCGCGATCGTTGATGCGCACGATCACGCTCCTGCGGTTGCGCAAATTGATCACCCGCACGAGGGTGCCAAACGGCAGCGTTTTATGCGCCGCGGTCAGCCTATTGTGGTCGAAGGATTCGCCACTAGCCGTACGGCGCCCCTCAAACCTGGCGTGGTAGAAGGCAGCCAGGCCGGTTTGGTCGGATGGCGCCGGCTCCGGCGTTTTATCAAGCTCTTCCAGCTGCGCTTGAGCGTGGTCGGTTTGTGTTTCTTGGCAGTAAGCGATTTCCATTCTGGCCAAGGCCAAGCCGAGAACCAGCGCGCAAACAAGCCCAAGTGAAGCATTCATTCCGGCTATTTTAGAATATCCTTCAAGCGTGTGACCAGGGGAGCGTCCAAACGAAGCAGCTCTGTCACATTTCGCTCCAATTCTTCCCCTGAACCGGGATTGATTTCCAATCTGGCTTTTTTTGCCTCGGCGAGCAGTTCCGGATCGCGAATCGCCTCCATAAAACTCTTGCGTAATATCTCCACGAGATTTTTCGGCGTCTCGGGCGGCAGCAAGTACGGCCGCACGGCGGCGCCATGGCTCTGCGCCACGGCAACGATCAATTTTCTTGCTTCATCGTTCTTGGCAAGGCTCATCGCCAGCGGCAACTTGGGCAGATCGGCATGGGCCTTTGTCGCCAACTGCGCGAGCAGAACCGCTTCACCGCTCTCCAACTCTTTGGTCCAAGTCGATTTCAATGACTGCCACGAGTTGCTCAGACCGGCGACCTCGCCGCTGTTGAAAGCCAAACGAATCGGCGCCGTACCTTTATAACCGCTGACGATTTGAATGGGCACGCCGAGCGTCGCTTCGATCACTTTGGGGATATCGTAGGTCCCGTCTCCCGGTGCGATGGCGCCGAACTTGATTGGCGTCTTCGAGCTCATCCACTGCTCCATGCTGGTTACGCCGCTTGTCTTGGCGACGGTGAGAACGAAATTATCCTGGGCTGGCACGCCGATATATTCGAAGCGCCGGGCATCGAACTCGATACCGGGCCGGCCGAGGAGTTGCTGCAAAAACTGCCCGCCGACGAAATGACCGATGGTCAAGCCGTCGGCCTTGGCGACGCGATACATATAGTTGGCCGACAGCAGACCGCCGGCGCCAGGCATGTTATCGACGATGACATTCGGGGTTCCCGGGATATGTTTGCTAAAGTGGCGGGCCAAAAGCCTTGTGTACGTGTCGTAACCGCCGCCGGGCGCAGTGCCGACGATAATGCGGACGGTCTTGCCCTCGTAGTATGGCGTGGCGGTGTAAGCCGCCGGTACCGCCAGCCACAATGACACAATGGCGATGAAAGAAATTTGCAATCGAGCTAGTGAAATCATCAGGACCCTCCCGTGAAGTATACATTCGACTCATTCGTCTCATAACAAAAGCTAAAGTGCGCGACAAGAGCGTTGGTGCTTGACGCCGCTCTAACATCTGCCCATGCTGCGCGGCGATCGTGCGGAGTACAACTTTTTAGGCAGGCTCAGAAACAAGCGGTGAGCGATGTGAAGGATCTCAAAGATTAATGATCGATCGACACCTGGCAGAACCACGCTTCAATCTGCTCAAGCCCGCTCAAAGTTGCCAGCGAACGCGAATCCTATCCGACCTCGGTGCATTTAAAGTGATTTTATTTTAGTATCTCTCTCATCTTCGCCACCAGCGCCGCATCGAGTTTGAACAGCTCGCGCACCTGCTGTTGAATCTCTTCACCGTCGATCGGGTCGAGATCGAGCTTGGCCTTTTGCGCGTCGGCGATAAACTCCGGGTCTTTCATCGTCTCCATGAACGCGCTGCGCAGTAACAACACGCGATCCTTGGGGGTTCCCGGCGGCAGGACATAGAAACGATTGAGCACGCCGTTGACACGCGCCGACGTGAGAATCATCTTGCGCGCTTCATCGCTTTTTGTCAGATCGGCGGCCCAGGGTACGTTGGGGATGTCCGGATGGGGCTTGAGGTTGGCTTGAACCAGATAAGTCACCTCACCCTTTTCCAGCTCGGCGCGCCAGGTCGAACGAAACGATTCCAGAGAATTGCTGATGCCATGCACTTCGCCGGAGTTGAATGCCAGACGCACCGGCCCCGTGCCTTTGTAACCCGACACCATTTGCAGCGGCAGTCCCAAGGTCGCCTTCAATACTTTGGGAATATCGTCGGTGCCGCCGCCCGGCGCCACGCCGCCGATCTTCAGTATTGTGCCCGATGCTTTCCACTGCTCGATACTGGTAATTCCCGTGGACTTAGCGATGCCGATAATGAAATTATCCTGCGCCGGCACGCCCAAGTACTCGAATTTGGGGCCATCGAACGCCACGCCCGGCAAGCCGAGAATTTGTTGAAAGACCAGACCGCCGACGAAATTCCCGATAGTGAGTCCATCCGGCTTGGCTACTTTGTAGACATAATTCGCCGCCAGCAAACTCGCCGCCCCCGGCATATTATCGACGACCATCGCCGGCGTTCCGGGAATATGCTTCCCCATATGGCGCGCGATCACTCGCGAGTACGTATCGAAGCCGCCACCTGGAGACAGACCAACGATCAGTCGAATGGTTTTGCCTTTGAAAAATCCATCCTGCGCAAAAAGAACCGCCGGCAAACTGAATGCCGCCGCGAACCCGAGCACCGTCAATACACGAGCCATGAGCGAACCCATTTAGTCCTCCCTCGATAACTGGCTATCGAGCACACTCGATCTCCCGCCGGACAGGATGCGATAGCGCCTAAAGCAACTTTTTATGAGACAGGCCATCGGACCCATCTCCCTTGACCATCACCGGCCCAGCCCGGTGATAAAGCCGCTCTTGTCCAATTCCTGAAGAATACTATCGTCGTAGAACCGTTTGGGATCTTGACCCTTGGCCTTGGGATTGACCAGGGCCAGTTCATCGACCACCGTGCGAAACGATTCCGCGCTCGGCGTCGGCACGCGCTTCAAATATTTCGTCACGGAAACCTCGTAGGTCTCTTCCATCATCTCGCGGTCCTTGGTGCGGAAATACTTCATCATCATGTCGATAGTAAACGCTTTATCCCGCTTGATCCGTGCCGTCGCCTCAACAATCGATTTCACATAATTGACCACGACATCGCGGCGCTGAGCCATAAAACTCTTGCGCACGGTGATCCCCGTCGAGGCGTAGGGAACCCCAAGCGAAGCGATGTCGAGCAGCTCGCGAAAGCCCTCGCGGCGCGCCTGAATCAGCGCGGGATAAGACAAAATCGCGCCCTGAATGCGCCCGCCGCGCAACGAAGCAAGACCAGATGCCACCGCGCCCACCTGGACCAGCATCACATCTTTCATCGCTTCCAAGCCGAAATGATGCAGCGCCATACGCGCCGCGGTATCGATGGAAGTGCCGAACC
>JBGTCC010000118.1:0-4356 GCA_041749055.1 Thermodesulfobacteriota bacterium
TTGGCCGGGGCCAGCGCGGCTAAAGTGGAAAAACTGGAGCGCCACTTCGCGCGCCAGTTCGGCTGGCTGCGCGATGTCGTCGAGGGACCGGACAAAGCGATCTATTTGCTCACCAGCAATCATGACGGGCGCGGCAGCCCAGACCGCAGGAATGACCGGGTCTTGCACAGTTCAAATAAATGGCGCTGGCCAATGCGACCGGCCAGAGCCATACCAGCCGGACCGCTCGCGGCAGAAAGCGCTCGATCGCGCGGCAAAGGGAGGGGAATCATGGTGAAAAAGTTAGGCGCGTTATTGTTCTTTTTTATTGTCATCGTCGCCTCAATCGGTCTCGCTAATTTCTTGTCAATAACTTTTTACGAGAAGCCGCTGCTCGCCGTCATCAAAGACCTCCTGTTTATCCTTACGAAAAAGTAACAACGCGGGTTCGGGGTAGCGGTCTCCGCCCGGTGCTGCTGCCGCGGCGTTGTCACCGGCAGCGGGCGAAAACAGGATTGGCCGGCATTGATCCTAACTCCGCCCTGTAATAGGATCGCGCCGTTCACATCGGAGAAGCCGCAATGCGCAAAAGAATATTTAACTGGCTAGAGCATGAGTTTGTCGAGGTCTCGGGAGAAGCTATAGCCGGCGCCGATGCCGGCAGCGAAGCGCGCGAACTGTTTCAACGCTTTGATCGTGAACTCCGCGCCCATGGCTTGTCCCTCGACAACACCGTGCGCTCGCGGCTTTGGGGCCGCGACCGCGCCAGCCGCGACGCCGGCAGCAACGAAAGGGTCAACATACTTTCGGGCCAAGCCCGTTCGGCCAGCTCCAGCTATATCGCGCCAGGCCATTTCGATTCGCCGGCCAAGGTCGCCGTCGACCTGCTCGCCATGCGCCCCGCCCGCGCCGACTTACGAAAACAGATCGTCGAGTATGAGCCAGCCATCGTGCCGATCCGCTATTTAGTCTATGATTCGGTGGTGGTGCTCTCCGGCGTCACCACCGTGCTGCCGACGTTGGCCGAGCAGTTCGATAACATTTTGCCGCGCATTACCGGCTCTCTCAGCGACGCGGGCAGTTCCTGGGACAAGGTCGCGCAGGTTTCGTTCTACTTTCATCGCAGCCAGGATCTGGCGAACTTGAGAACTCTCTTTGCCAACCGAGTAACAGCGAAAATCCCCAGGATGGAGTATGTCATCGTCGACGGTTATTCCTCCGAAGGAAAGTTCTGCGAAGTCGAAGTGACCGCAGCGAGGTAAAATCCCATGGCAACGACCAGTTTCAAGATTGCCATCCTCGACGACTTCGAAAAAATCGCCGACACCGTGCCGGCCTATGCCAGGCTCAAGGCGCGCGCCGACATCACACTCGTGCGCGAACGGCTCGACTCCAGCGAAAAGATCGTCGAGCGTCTGCGCGACTTCGACGCGCTGCTGCTCATGCGCGAGCGCACGTTCTTGAGCGACCAGGAATACCGCCAACTACCGAAATTGAAATTCATCGCGCAGACCGGCCGCACCAGCCGGCATTTGGATCTGGCGAACGCTACCAGGCGCGCCATCGCGATCTCCGGCACACCCAGCGACACCGGCTCGGCGACCAAAGAATTGACCATCGGCTTGATCCTGGCCTTGGCGCGCAAGATTCCCCAAGTCAATCAACGCATGCGCGAGGAACGCTGGCCGGCGATGCCCGGAATGGTGCTGGAAGGCAAAACCATCGGCGTCCTCGGTCTCGGCCGCATCGGCAATGAAGTCGCGCGCATCATGAAGGCCTTCGACACCAGAGTCCTCGGCTGGTCGCGCAGCTTGACGCCGGAACGGGCCGCCCAAGTCGGCGCCGAAGCGGTGCCGATGGAAACCCTGCTCAAAGAATCGGACTTCGTCACGGTTCATGTTCACTTCAACGCCCAGACCACGGGCTTAATCGGCGAAAAAGAAATCGCTTCGATGAAACGCGGCGCGTTTTTAGTCAACACCGGGCGCGGCCCGATCATCGACGAAAAGGCCATGCTGGCCGCCCTCGAGAGCGGCCAATTGGGCGGCGTCGGCCTCGACGTCTATGACCAGGAACCGCTGCCAATGGATCACCCGCTGCGCCATTTCGACAACGCCATCCTGATGTCCCATCGCGGCTACGCCACCGTGGAGATATTGAGCGAGCGCTACGAGCAAGCCATTACCAACCTCTTGGCCTACCTGGACGGCAAACCGGCCAATCTGATCGATCCTGACGTGCAAGTTCGGAAACCATAGGTGAGCACCGAGGCCATCACATTTTCGCGCACCGAGATAATTTATCATTGCCTTAGCCGTCAAAGCACATTAAAATTTCGCTCATGTTACCGCCGCAAGTCGACGCCACTACGACCATCGCCGGGGCCGCCGAGGCAGCGGACCCCAGTTATGCTCTGGCGTTGCGAGTCATTGGCCAGGATTTATCCCAGTTATTCCCCAGAGTCCTCGAAATCGAAACCGATGGGAAGGTTTTCGAAGCGCGCGGTGAGCGCCACCCCAACCCATTTGAGACGACCCAGGAGAGTATCTTTGCCAGGGCTTGGAACAAGCTACGTGGCATCGCGCCGGCACAGCCAGCGGCGGCGACCAGTTCCTTCAGCCGCCGCTACGAAGCCGCCGAGATCGAGCGTCTCGAACAACTAAATCGGGCCCATCGCTTGGACGATTTCCGGCGCGCCGATATTTACAGTTTAGCCGAACGGCTGCGCACGATGGGGGCGATTGTCGACGGCAAAAACGGCCGGCTCAAGCACCTGCGTAAGAATGCCGACCACCTGGTCGTCGAATACTGGGATAGGCAAAATCAATTGCAGTCCGCCAAGCTCACCACGGTGATCTTGTACCGCAACCAACAACAGCTCGACCAACAACGCCGTAGCGGCCCCTCCGAACTTTGGGAAGGCTACGATTTCTAATCGCCCGCGCCGGCTCTGCTTCTCTTGCATTCAAAATTTGCCCATGGTTCGTTCAGGCAATCATGGTCAGCGATCCCAAACTTAGCAGTGCGGAGCTCGGCCGGATTTCAACGGTCACGGTCAACCACTACGATCGGCGCGCCGAGATTTTCTGGCGCGACACCCGCGACCACGACGTCAGCCAAAACATCCGGGCGTTGTTGCAGGCGATAGTCGGCACGCCACCCTTTCGTATACTCGACTTCGGCTGCGGCCCCGGCCGCGACTTGAAAGCGTTCAAAGATTTGGGCCATGAGCCCGTCGGTCTCGACGGCTCGGCGCGCTTCGCCGAGATGGCGCGCGACTTAACTGGCTGCGAAGTCTGGCATCAGGATTTTCTCACGCTGCAACTGCCGGCGGAATGCTTTGACGGCATCTTCGCCAACGCCTCGCTGTTCCACGTGCCCAGTCAAGAGCTGCCGCGGATCTTGAGCGAACTGTGGGCGACATTGAAACCCAACGGCGTGCTGTTCAGCTCCAACCCGCGCGGCGACAACCAGGAGGGCTGGAACGGCGAGCGCTTCGGTGCCTACCATGATTGGCAAACCTGGCGAACGCTGGTAACCGGCGCCGGCTTCAGCGAGATCGATCACTATTACCGGCCCGCCGGCTTGCCGCGCGCACAACAACCTTGGATAGCATCGGTCTGGCGCAAACCGGCGCGCTGAATAATTGGAGTATCGGAGTGCTGAGTGTTGAGGGGATCTCCGGCCATTATTCCATCGCTCCATCACTCCATCATTCCAACATTCCAACCCGCATTTGCCCAATTGACAGCCGCACCTTCTATCTATTATGGTGCGGATAAATCCCTCAATCGTCCCAAATTAAGGAGGATCGATATATGGCTTTTGTCAGCGATCTGATCATTTCATCCGATTCCCATGTCATGGAACCGGTAGACCTATGGAAAAAAGGCGTATCGGCAAAATACCGCGACACCGCGCCGCTGTTTCCGCCGCACCAGGTCGGCGAAGGATTCCAGCAACATGCCGGCGGCTGGGACGCCAACGCGCGCATGCGCGAAATGGAATCCGACGGCTTGAGCGCCGAGGTGCTTTATCCGACGCTTGGTTTGGACCTTTTCGGCCTCGACGATGCCGGACTGCAAGAAGAATGCTTTCGCGTCTATAACGACTGGCTCATCGACTACTGCAGCGCCGGCCCGGCCCGGCTGATCGGCATTCCCGCCATCGCGGTTTACAACATTGACAACGGCATCAAGGAGCTCGAGCGTTGCCGCAAGGCCGGCTTGAAGGGTGCGATCATCTGGCAGGCGCCGCACAAAGATATCCCGTTCACCTCCGACCATTATGAAAAATTTTGGGCGGCCTGCGCGGAGCTCGACGCGCCGGTCAGCCTGCACATCCTCACCGGCCACAGCTACAACAAGGATAAAAACC
>JBGTCC010000119.1:0-1876 GCA_041749055.1 Thermodesulfobacteriota bacterium
GGCCTCACTCCAACGGAAAATAAAATGTCATGACCGCAGATGTAGTGACTATCGACCGGGACTTGCGAATGGTCGTCGGACTCGCACTTGTCGCCGCTGCTGTCGGCCTATCAGACGGTGTGGGGTTGGATCGGGCTCATCCCGCTCGCTACCGTTAGCTGGTGCCCTCTGTATACGATCTTGGGCATTAGAACCTGCAAACCTGCGGCTGTAAGCGGGATAAATCGTTGTTCATCTACAGCGGATCTTCTAAAGCGAACGAGAATGATAACTTCGGCCGTTGGCGATACGTGACGGCAAAACGACTGAATGACAGACGCTGCTGCACAATTGTCAGCTCGTGGTTTCGCCGTCCCAGATTTGATTCGGCGTCAAGCCGTGGCCTTGACAACGCCGGCAACGGGGCAAACTAGTTCAGTGCTCTCTGAATGTCCGTTATGGATGCCTTCGTAAGCGCTTTGCCGATCTCGGATACGAGTCGCTCCTGAACCTCCTTGTGCAATGTGGGGCGGATTTGGCCCAAGGTTTGTGGATCGGCGATGAGGACCAGCGCCTTGAAGTCTCCGCTGTGGGCGCGGCGATAAAGTTCTTTTGCCAGCTGTTTGGCGAACGTGGCTTCGTCAGTCTCCTGGTTCGCAGACTCTGGCGGACGCTTCCCCGCAGGGCCTTCATCGGGAGATTGACACTCAAAATCGAGAGACAAGAATTGTTGCGCCGAAGCTTGGCGAACTTTTGCCTGGTGGAGGCCAATCGCCCTTGAACAAAAAGCGAACCCACCCATATTTACATTAGCGCAGGCTAACTGGCTGCGCGAACTAAGACGCCTGGCCAATAGGCAGGCCCGCTCTCACATCGCTTCCAGGAGGATGCTATGAGATTTGATCTATCCCCGCTCTATCGTTCGACCGTCGGCTTCGACAGTATCGCGTCCATGCTCGACCGGGTCGCCGACTTCGACAACGAAGCCACCACATATCCGCCCTACAACATCGAGCGTCTGACCGAGAACGAGTACCGCATCACCATGGCGGTCGCCGGCTTCGGCAAGCAAGACGTCAAGATTGAGGTGAAGGAGAACACGCTCTCGATCCGAGGTGACAAGAAGGAGGCGGATAACGAGCGCACGTTCCTCCACCGCGGCATCGCCTCCCGTGCTTTCGAGCGCCGCTTCCAGCTCGCCGACCATGTCGAAGTTAGAGGTGCCGATGTGAAGGACGGGTTCCTTTCTGTCGACCTCGAGCGTGTTGTACCTGAGCGGCTGAAGCCCCGTACGATTGAGATCGGCGCGACAGCTGGAAAAGGGAACAAGACCATTGATGCATCGGTCGCTGCCTAAGTTTTGAAGAAGGAACAGGCGTGTCGCGGGGCGCGCCTGTTCTGTTTTGCATCGCCAAACAAGCGACAGGCTCAAACACGGCTACCTCATGCGGAGCGAATTAGCGGGCCGACGATCCGGCGAACTGCTTTTCCACTAGCGCTGCCGTGGGCAGGATTGGCTCCCCCGGGTTTAAATCTGGTACGAGTAGTACGTGGGCGCGTCTGCCTGAGGATCCATCAATGGCGGACCCATATCAGATCCTGGGCGTCAGCCGTGAGGCGAAGCAACACGAAATCCGCAAGGCCTACCGTCGGCTGGCCAAAAAGAACCACCCCGACTTGAATCCCGGCGACAAAGCAGCGGAATCGCGCTTCAAAGAGATTGCCTCCGCATACGGCATTGTTGGCGATGAGAAACAACGCTCGCGTTTCGACAGCGGCGAAATTGATGCGTCCGGCGCCGAGCGGCCACAGCCTGAGCGGGAGTTTTATCACCAGCACGCTGAAACCAGTCCCGGTTTTAAATACCAGCGCCACTGGGAGGGACCCGGACACGATG
>JBGTCC010000120.1:0-7736 GCA_041749055.1 Thermodesulfobacteriota bacterium
GCGCATGATCAGTCAGTTGTAGAGTAGCACTAATTCGTTGGTGCGCTCGCCCCATTTCTCGTGGGATACCACTTGCTGCTTACGTTGTCCGGGATCGACTTGATACGTCTTTGCGGCTCACCCAACGCCCCTGGTTGGCCATGATCTCTTGGGCTTTCGACAGCATGAAGTCAACGAAGAGTGCCGCCCCGTACGGATGGGGCGGCCGGGCGGCGACCCAAAATCCCTGCGCGATCATCACTGGGATGAACGGCATCATGCTTGAGCTCCTTGCGGCCCCTTCGGCGCCGAGCTCGCTAACAGCCGTGCCACCGAACTTTCGCAGACCGTGCCGGTGAAGAAGTCGGGGTTCATGCCGGCGTACAGCATCGCCGCGTTGGTGAACGTATAGTCGCGAAAATCGTTTTCGCTGATCAAACCGTCGTTGACCAGTTCATGGGCCTCTTCGACGACTTCGTTCATCTCGGTAACATCCCAGTGGCCGATGTCGGAGCTCATCATCGCCTTCAATTTGGCGCCCATGGGATTGGTTTTCGCATTGAACGCCCAGGCCACCATCGGGTCGTCGGCTTCGCAGCCGAAATAAAAATTCGGAATAAATAAGTCGCGCAGATCTTCCAGCTTCTCGGCGCGGCAGGCTGACCAGTCGTCGAGATTACTCGGATGGCGCTGCGGCAGGCTTAGCCAGTGCATGATGTCGTCAACCTTGGCGGTCATTTTCTCATTGCCATGTTCGCCGATCAGCTGGCGCATGAGCTCGCGATCCAGGTTGGCGGGATCGAGATCGTGAATCGCTTTGGCGTTACGCTTTTTCCAGTGGCCGATGATGTCGGAATAGACGCCGCAGGCCCAGTGCACGCCGCCTTCGAGAAAGGCGAAGTTCAACGTCGGAAAACGGCGCGTCACGCCGCCGAAAAACAGCGCTTTGCACATCGCTTCGCCGGCGGCGCCGAAGTGGCCGATGTCGTTGAACATATAATTCGACACCGAGCGGCGGCTGCCCCACCCCTGGCCGGTGGCGTGAGTGGTGACGGCGACCTTGAGTTCGACGCATTTGGCCCAGAACGGGTCGTAGTCATATTCGCTGTCGAGGGCAAGCAGATCGAGATAGGTCATGTTCGCGGCGAGGTCCGGATGTTCTTGCAACATTTTCGCTACCGGCCGCTGTACATGGGCGATCACCGCGGCTTTGAAGCCCTGTTGCTTCACGGCAATTTCCAATTCCTCCATGGCTTCCTGCGGCGTGTGGACCGGGATCACCGCCACCGGCGTCATGCGGTCGCCATAGTCGCGATAGATGTCTGAGTGAAACGCATTCAAAGCCCGGCAGGCGATCCGGCGCACTTCTTCTTCCTCAATGCGCGGTGGTTCAGTGAGACCGAAGGTTGGGTAGAGCACGGTGAAATCCATGCCAAGCTCATCCATGCGCCGGTGCAGCAAGCGCGGCAGCGACGCAGTGGCGCGGTCGAGGGTATTTTTCGCCGGGCGCGCCCACCAGGGTGGGCAAGTGGCGCGCGCATAGCGGCGCTCCTCATCGGTCAGTTCAATCCAGCGGTTGTTGGCCCGGCCACCGACGGCTTTCTTGTAGCGCTCGATCATGTCAGCGCCGCCGATCTCTTTGATGTAATCGAAAAACACCGGCGCGAGTTCGACGGTGTGGCCGTCGGTGTCGATGATCGGATGATTGAGCTGCGCGCGCACTTTGGCGGATTTGGAACCGTTCGATGACATGGCGAGTACCTCCATGGACGGTATATTACGTGGGCTTCCGGACTGTCAATTCGATTGCTCGGGCAAAGCTGCGGTGCTACGTGTAAGGGCGACCGGCCGGTCGCCCTTACGATGGGCAAAGCCGTTAAGGTGGTTTTTATGAGCGCAAAGGACAATTCGCAAAATAACATTCGCCTCGATGTGCCTTATGGCGGCGGTCCGGCGGGAAATCTTTGCGTCGATCTCTATTTGCCCACTGGCAAAGGACCCCATCCGGCACTGCTCTGCCTGCACGGCGGCGCGTGGTTGCGTGGATCGCAGCGGCAATACAAAAGCTGGGGGCCATGGCTGGCTGAACGCGGCTTCGCGGTCGTCGCAGTTGACTATCGTCTGTCGAGCCATGAGAGACCGGCATGGCCCGGCGTGTGGGACGATGTTTGCCGCGCGATGGAATGGTTGATCGACCAAGCCCCGGCGCTCAATCTCGATCCGTTGCGGCTCGGCGCCATCGGCGACTCCGCCGGCGGCCACATGGCGGCGATGCTGTCGCTGCACCGAGGCACGGCGCAACAAATTCGCGCCATGGTCGGCGTATACGGCATTTACGATTTGCCGGAGTGGTGGCGGATCACCCAGCCGCCCAAGCGCACCGACGATCCAGTGAGACAGCTCATGGGCAAATCGTACACCGAGGCGAAAGCGGACTACGAAAACTTCTCGCCGCTGCACCTTGTGCAAGCGCTGAAAGCGCGGCCCGGCGCCAGTTATTTAATTATCCACGGCGACGAAGACGCCATCGTGCACCACAATCAATCCGAGCGTTTCATCGCCGCGTTGCGTGAGAAGGAAGCCGGTGTCGAAGATATGCTGATCCCCGGCGCCGGCCATCACTGGTTCACGGCGCGCGACGACAATCCGGCGCGCCGAAGGGTCGATGAGGAGCCGAATGTCACAGTGGCGCCGGTGCTGCTGCGGTTTTTGCAGCGAACACTACCTGGGAGAAGTTTGGAGTGAATAGTAAGGAATGAGGAGGCAAAAGGCTCGGATCGGGAACTCCTTGCTATTTGCTACCGACTCCTTACTTCTCGCCGAAGACTATCAATGAGAAATACGGCAAGGAGAAAACGCATGAGCAACGACGCAAAAACTCTGACGCTTCGAACGCTGCTAGGCGATTACCCGAACACCAAGGCGCTCAAGATCGGCGAAGTTCACTCGTCCAACGTCGCACTCGATTTTGCCGATGTGAAGGTGCCGAATACCGTCTTTAAAGATGTCGTGCGCCATTTGAAATACGATGTCGCCGAGCTGGCCATCGTCACGTATTTGCAGGCGAAGGCGCATGGCAAACCGCTGGTGCTTCTGCCCGCGGTGGTGGTCGGCGCATTGCCGCATCCGTTTCTGGTGTACAATGCCGAGCGCGGCCGGATCGCGCCGGCTGATCTCAAAGGGAAGCGCGTTGGCATTCGCGCTTATTCCGTCACCACAGCGGCTTGGGTTCGCGGCGTCCTACAGAACGAACATGGGGTTGAACTTAACAGTATCCATTGGGTGACGTTCGAAGACCCCCACGTCGCGGAATATTCCGATCCGCCGACGGCGGTGCGCGCGCCGGCCGGCAAGTCGCTGGTGCAGATGCTCATCGACGGTGAGATCGACGCCGGCGTGGTCGGCGGCACTGATCTCAAAGATTCGCGCTTGCAGCCGGTGATTCCAAACCCCAACGAAGCGGCGCAAGCATGGTGCAAAAAACATGGCGTGCTGCCGATCAATCATATGCTAGTCGTCAAAGAATCCCTGGTGCAAACGAATCCGGCGGCGGTAATTGAAATTTTCCGGGTGGTTCGCGAAAGTAAACAAGCGATGTCACCTGTGGGAACTGGGCTCGATCCCATCCAGTTCGGATTGGCAAACATTCGCCGCAGCCTGGAGCTGATCGTCGAGTATTCGACACAGCAAGGATTGATTCCGATGAAGTTTCCGGTGGACGATTTGTTCGACGATGTGACTCGGAATCTGATTTGAGCTTACGAATACTTAAAAAGCCATCAGCTGCGGTACGAACCTATTGAGGAGCCACGCCATGAAATTAATCGGCCTGATTTCACCGAACAGCAGCGAAGAAACTTTGGCGGATGTCTATAAGATCTTTCCCAAGGAGATTCGCATCGAAGCGCGAAACTTGCATGTCGCTAAGTACACCGACGATGAATTTCACCGCGCCGAGATGACCTTTCAAGGACTCGTCCGCGATCTGGTTAGGCAGCCGTTGGATTTTCTGATGGTCACCGGCGAACTGTTCCTGTCTTACAAAGGGCCGGGCTCGGATCGGGAAATCCTCGATCTGGTCAAACAGATCACGCCAACGCCGGCTTCGACGGTATTGACCGCGGTGACGCGCGGTTGCCGCGCGCTAGGACTCAAGCGCGTGGTGATGGCCTCGCCATTTCCCGAGGACCAGGACGAACGGCTGGTGAAATTTCTCGCCCACGACGGCATTGATGTCGTTGCCTTTCGCGGCTTAGGCTGTCCCAACGCTAACGTGATCTGGGAGCTCGCGCCGGAGACAGGATATGATTTATCGATGGCGCTGTTGCGCGAACATCCCGATGTCGACGGCGTCTACATGCCGTGCAACAAGTGGCGCACGGTTTCCGTCATCGAACGCATTGAGAAAGACAGCGGCAAAGCGGTGGTGACCAACACTCAAGCGTGGACTTGGGATGCGCTGCACGGGATGGGGCTGGGCGAGCCGATCGCCGGCTATGGCCGTCTGTTGCGGCGCGGGTAGCCGATTGGTCTGCGCTTTATCTCAGGGAAACGGTCGGTGCTAATCGGCCAAACCTAAAGCCCGCCCTCTTACTATCTCAAAACGTTTCTACTGTCGCTCATAAAGCGGCCATTTGTTCTTATGTATTTCTCTACTAGTTTTCGTAAACCCGTGATATTACAAGCTTATGAGTAAGTTTGAATCGGACATGAAAGCGGACATTTCATCGGTCTTAGATCGTCGGGAGGACCTTGCCTTGATGGAGCCACTGCTGATCGCCGAAGGCTCACGCCACCGCCTCGCACTGACCGATCTTGCGCTCGAAGTGACCGCCCGCTCAGCCGGGTTCCGGCGCAGCCTGCCCGATGGCGTGCGCACGGCTCTGGCGGACCTGGTGCGAGCGATGAACTGCTACTACAGCAATCTCATCGAAGGGCACGATACCCATCCCGTCGATATCGAACGGGCTCTTAAGAACGACTACAGCAACGATCCGCGCAAGCGCGACCTTCAGCTCGAAGCGAAGGCGCATATAACGGTCCAGCAGTGGATCGATGGGGGAGGACTGGCGGCTCGTGCTTTGTCGCAGGCAGGCATTAAAGAAGTTCACTATCGTTTCTGCGAGTTGTTGCCGGATGATCTGCTTTGGATTGAAAGTCCTGACACCGGCGAGCGGCTGAAAGTTGTGCCTGGTCAGTTGAGAGACCGCGATGTGCGGGTCGGTCAGCATATTCCCATGAGCCCCGGCGCCGTGCCGCGATTCCTTGCACATTGCGAGCGTGTCTACAGCGGTTTAGGAAAAACGGATGCGATTCTTTCGGCTGCGGCAGCGCATCATCGCCTGCTGTGGATACACCCATTCCTTGATGGCAATGGTCGCGTTGCACGACTCGTATCGCACGCAACGCTCCTTGAGATTTTGGATACCGGTGGAATCTGGTCCGTCGCACGCGGTCTCGCCCGCAATGTCGCGGCGTACAAAAGTCATCTTGCCAATTGCGATCTGCCCCGGCGCAACGATCTTGATGGACGGGGCAATTTGAGCGAAGAAGCGCTTGCCGCCTTTACATCTTTCTTCTTAGAAGTGTGCATCGACCAAGTGAAATTCATGGAAGAGCTGGTTCAACCGGATCGCTTGCGCACGCGTATTCTCATGTGGACCGAGGAAGAGATTCGCCTTGGCCAACTACCGGCGAAATCGGGCGGTATTCTCGAAGCGTTACTCTATCGCGGCGAGCTACCCCGCCGCGACGCAGGTAATATCGTTGGCACTGGCGACCGGCAAGCGCGCCGAACCGTTTCTGCCCTAGTCGACAAGGGCGTAATTAGTTCTGCAAGCGTTCGCGCGCCGCTACGCCTCGCTTTTCCAGCCGCCCTCGCGTCGCGATGGCTGCCGGGGCTGTTCCCAGATAAGCGAGAGTAGCCGCGCAGCCGATTTCATTGCAGCGCTATTCCAAACCGATAGGATTGGTTTTTTCACCCCTTAAATTCATACAAGAGGAGCTGATGCTCGCGCCGATTCATGTTGGCGTAGCTGAAGCCGATGGCACTCATTGTGCCGATAACTACATGCGGGTCTGCGCATGTGTCGTTGGTGCGATGGCAGAAGCGCTCGTGGAACACGAGCCGATTGGTCGAGAGATCGAGAATCGCGAACGACACGTCTGTCGGTCCGCGCCAGGAGAGACGCTGCGCGAGGGCGAGAAAGCGACCGTCCGGCCTTAGGGCGATTGCTTCGATGCGATCGAACCAGGTTCAGCGCTGTTGTCTCGGCCCACTCGTCATAGCGGCGAAGGCTGGTATCCATCTTCGTTGCCATCGCCTCCCCACACCTGGATGCCGGCCTGCGCCGGCATGACGAAGCTTCGAAGCGTCTAAAGCATTCCTCGCGCACCGTCGAAGGAGAGGGAATCATCGACTCCGCGAGACCGACGATCTCCTGCACTCTACCTTGACAACCCAAGCGCGTGCGAACTAGATGGAAACAAATCCACCTGCAAACCAAGGAGCGCCCTATGTTCGCCCGCATTCGCCATCTCGCCAGCCACACGGAACGTTACGACACCATGGCCAGATTTTACGGAACTATATTTGGCATGAAGCAGATCACTACTGGACTGTTGGACGAAAGCAGCAAAGCTAATGCCGAACGCGGCCACATCAGCGACGGCGTCATTGGCATGGCGCTGCTCGCCAAGCGCCCCGGCAGCGGCCAGGGGCTCGATCACTTCGGCTTCGAAGTCGAAGACATCCGCGAAGCGGTCGACCGGATCGATCGGTTCTACCCGGAACTCATGCACACCAAAGCCTTAGCCTACGTGCCCTTCGCCGGCATCCGCGCCCAGGACCCCATCGGCATTCAGTTCGATTTGGCGCAAAAAGGGCCAGGCCAACGTCCGCGAAGGCTACCTGAGTGACGGCTGGGAGCAACCGCGCTGGCTCAATCACATTGCGCTGCGCGCCCGCGAGCCGGAAAGCGTCGGCGAGTTTTACCGTAAAATCTTAGAACTCCAAGGCGTCGAAGCAGCCGGCGAAGCGGGATCGATTATGCTCTCCGACGGCAAAGTCCGGTTAATCATTCGGCGCTGCCACAATGGATTCTATCGCACCATGCGCCAGGGCTTCGATCACATCGGCTTCAAAGTTGACAGCGTCGAGCAAACCGCCAAGGAACTGGCGGATCTTGCCGCCGCGTTCCCCGAGTGCCAAGCGAAAAAAATCGCCGGCGGCGTCCAAGGCGGCGCCATCGCCAAGGATCTCCAGGCTTGTCCTCTCGGGAAACACGCCTTCGCCGACCCGGACGGCGTGCTGGTGGATATTTGCGATTCAGAATGAGATTCTCCCGCGCAACCCGACGATTCCCAACACCCAGGCGTGAGCCCGGAGACGCTTCACGGGTTAGGACTGCGCGATGCGATCACGGGGCGTGGCCGGCATTTGCCCAAAGATTCGCGCCTAGACGACCTGCTGTAATATGCTAACTGCTCGGTCTCGAACATGGCGGGCATGTGCAACACCAGCTTTGAACCGTTCCTCCGCACTGCGCTCCTCTTCCGTGTTGCCCTGCGCGGCGGTGAATGATTCGAAATACACTTTGAACAAGAGTTGTATCAACGCGCCATAGGCGTCTAACACGCTTGCCTTATCATCCATATTCAACTCCTCTACTGAAAAAGCTATTGACCGCGATTGAGACGCGGCAATTGGCTAATCGCTCAACGTCGGATGGTTGGGTTGCTGACGTTGGTACCGTACC
>JBGTCC010000121.1:0-9676 GCA_041749055.1 Thermodesulfobacteriota bacterium
CGCGCCGCTCCCAATGAATGAAGAAAAACAGCAGCGCAAAGCCGGCGATCAAAGAAACAACCGCCAGCGGCGATTGCCAACCGCCCTCTTGCGCCGTGGCAAGGCCGAAGAGTATCAGCGAAATGCAGCCGGCGAAGGACAGGGCGCCGATCAGATCGAAAGGCTCTTTTTTCGCCCCTTTTGCAACTGAGGGTTTGAAACTGTCCGGCGGCAAAAGCCCTCGCGCGGCAGCGAAACCGCCAATGGCAAGAACAGAAGAAACAAAAAAATTCGAGCGCCAGCCCAAGCTGTGAGTCAAGAGACCGCCGATCACCGGTCCCATGGTGTAACCGATCGCCGAGATTGCGCCGCCGGCAATGCCCATCGCCCGGCCGCGCTCTTCGGGCGGAAACAACGCCGTCACCAAGGCAAAATTGTTCGCCATGATCAGCGCGCTGCCGGCCGCCTGCAGGGCGCGAAAGATCACCAACTGCACGGCGTTCTGCGACGAGCCCGCGGCAATGGAACTCAAGGCATATAAAATAAACCCGGCGAGAAACAAATTGCCGACGCCGAGCAGATCCGACATGCGCCCGCAGGGCAGATAAAGCGACGCGGTGATCAATGCGTAGACGAGCGCCATCCAGCTCGCCAATGTCAGGTCGGCGCCAAACTCAGTGATGATCAGCGGCAGCGCGATACTCAACTGCCCGGTGTCGGCGGTGACGATCAGCGTGGCGATCGAGGCCACGGATAACGACCACCAGCGGTTGCGCGGCGCGGAGGCTACTGAAGAATCAATCATCGCCAACAATCAGTGACAAATGGACACAATGGGCGCTGCATCGAACCGACCATGATCGGTATTCAATATTTTTCATGCCATTGGCAAGATCCCTAAGGCCACGGAGTTCGAACGCTTGAGTCATGTTCACGTTGGGATGGATTCCTTAACTGGCGATCCATCCGTCTTAGACCAATAATCGTTGAGAATAAAGCTGAGCCTAAGTTTCTCGCCGCTATGAGTTATGTTAGAGGACAGGTGCGGAATCGATTTCTCCGGAGGACACCATGGCAGCACTGACCGACGAACAACAGAGAGTCATAGATTCGATCGACGAAAAGGAGCTGGTCGACTTGGCCATCGCCATGGCAGGCATCACGGCGCCATCCGGCTACGAACAGCCAATGGCGGATTACGTGATGCGCTGGCTCAAGGACAACGGCTTCGACCATTCCTTTCAGCAGTTGGTTTCCGAAGGCCGCTCGAACACCATTGGGATACTGCCCGGCAGCGGTGGCATGGGCCGCAAACTGATCTTCAACAGCCACATGGATTCCGAGCAAGGCATGCCGACCCGCGTCGGCGAAGAGTTGCCGCCGGGACCGCGAGCTTGGGTCGATGAAAACAAACGGCGCCTCTTCGGCCAAGCTGTGCAAAACGACCGCGGCCCCATGGCCGCCTTCATGATCGCCACCAAAGCGATCAAGAACAGCGGCATCAAGCTCGCCGGTGACATCGTCATGACCATGGTGGTGGGCGAGATCGGCATGGGACCGGTAGACGAGTTTCGCGGCGCCAAGTATGTCGGCAAAGGCTACGGCAGCCGTCACGCCGTCGCCCACGGCATCAACGGAGACTTCGCGCTCATTGCCGAGACCACCGACTTCGGCGTCACCTGGATCGAGGCCGGTGCCGCCTATTTCAAAATCTCACTGCAAGGCAAAAGTTTTTACACGCCGCGCCTGCCCGACCGCGGCGAGGTGCGAGACACTCCCAATGCGATCATCAAAATGATTCCCATCATCCAAGCCATCGAGCGATGGGCCGTCGAGTACCAGCAAAAATATACGATCGATTATCCGGTCGGCAAAATGGTGCCCAAAGTGAGCATCGGCTCGATCCGCGCCGGCTGGCCCTACAAGCCCAGCACCACGCCCCACGATTGCAGCATCTACATGGATGTCCGTGTGCCGCCGCCGGTGTCGCTGTCACAGGTGGAGCGTGAGCTGCGCCAGGTGGTCGACGCTGTCGGCTTCGACGCAAGAGTCGAATGCTTCATGTTCCGCAAGGGCTACGAAGGCAAAAACGTCGAACCGCTGGTGAGCGCCATCAACTACGCCCACCAAGCCGTGCGCGGCACGCCGACACCGCCGATCAATACGGCGGAGACCAGCATGTGGCGCGACGTCAATATTTTCAATGAAGTGGGCATACCGGCGGCGACCTTCGGCATGCCGCGCCAGAGCGCCGCCGATGCGCCGGAAAAATTCGTCGAGATCCAAGACATCGTCGATGCGGCGAAGATGTACGCCCTGGTGGCACTTGAGATTTGTGGGGAATAAAGACCCTGTGCTGCGGTTAAGTTAAGGAATTACTGAAGCGTAGTACCAGCCCGCGTAAGTTCGACTACAGACTGCCGCCGCAGATCGATTACCGCCACTTCATCCGAACTTTCACACCCCACGAACGCCAATTCGCCGTCCGGGCTGAACCCGATATGCGCCGGCGCGCCGCCCACCCGCAGGCGTGCTCGTGGTTCGTGGGCGTGGGCGTCGATCAGGCAGATACTCGATTCGCCGGTGTTGGAAACTACCAGCCACTTGCCACCTGGACTCAGAGCGAAGAAGTGCGGATAGATACCGACGGGAATAGTTGCGATAACCCCGTGAGTCCGGCAATTCCACACTGTCAAATCGTCTGAAGCGAAGTTCGCGACGTAACCAAAACGGCCATCGGAACTCAGCGCCGGCAAATGCGCGCCGGCACCGGCGGGAATCGTCGCGACAACTGCATGATCGCCGGTGCGCACCACGGTCACATCGTCGGAAAGCGTATTGGCGACGTAAGCGAAGCGGCTTTCGGCATCGAACGCGATATGGCCGGGCCCTAAACCAACCTTCACTTCGCCAACCACTGAATAGTTTTTGCCGTCGATCACGGTCACGGTGTGCGAAGCGGAGTTGGGCTGATAGGCCCAACGGCTGTCCGGCGACACCGCCACATCGTGCGGCGCCACACCGACGGGTACGGTTTTCTTAAACTCACCCTCACCATTGAGAACCGTGACATGCCGATCTGGCCCGCTCGGCAGGTAAACCGACTCGCCATTAGGGGCCACGCACGGCAGTAACGGTCGCTTTCCCGTCGGCGCGGACATGAGCACTCCATCGTTGGCCGTGTCGACGATCGTCACATCGCTGGAGCCGCTGTTGGCGACATAAAGCCGCTTACCATCGTGCGCCAACTCCAAGTGTGACGGATCGTCACCGACTGCGATATGTTTAACGACCTGGCGCGTCGACCCATCGATCACCGCAACGCGATTATCCGTCGTATTGGTGTAGACCCGGCCATCCGAATGGCAAGCGATGGAATGGGCCCCGCGCAAGCCCAAACGCGGCGTCGAACCATCGGGCCAAAGCTTTAGAAAATAACCGTCCTGGTCACGCTCAAGCGCTACCCGGTAACCGCGCTCGAGCATCGAGATATACTGGCGTACCGGCAGCGCGCCGACGCGGGCGCGAACGAGCGCGTTTTGACCGCGCAGCGAGATGAATTGGCGCTTAAGTTCGTCGACCTGCCGGTCGGGAGACAGCGTGTGAAGATCAAGGATGACGGTGTCGGAAGACATGTGACAGACTGGAGTGATGTTTAGTCCGGAATCCCAATACTCCAAGACTCCAGGACTCCATCACTCCACTACTCCAATCTTTTTATACTCCATCACTCCAAAACTCCGGGTTTTACTTCTTGAACCGGTTGAACACTTGCAGCGCGTTCTGGTCGAAGATCTTCGCCTTGTCGGCAGCCGTGAGCCATGGAATGGTGTCGATGTTGGGCTTCACATCGTCATACCATTTGCCGGTGCGCGGATCGGTCTTCGACCCGGCCCCCGGACGTTCGGTGCCGAATAGACAACGTTCCGGTCCACAGATGCGGAACAAGAGCTTCAGCGACTCGATGCTATACAGCGCCGTATCGAAGTAGAGCTGCTTCAAGCGCTGATCGAAAGTCTCGGTGTCATTGGGGCCGCGCAACTGCGAACGCCACCGGCCGACTTGATAGGGCACCGAGCCGCCGCCATGGGAAATAATCAGCTTTAGTTTGGGAAAATCCTTGAACACATTGGAATCGACCAACGAAAGGATCGCAATGCTCTCCTCGGTGATGAAGTGGCCGTGAAACGACTCGCGCGGATTCTTGCAGCTCGCGCCATGCACCAGGCCGGGGATGTCCATCTTGACCATCTTCTCGTAGAGCGGATACCAATACTCCTGTCCCATCGCCGGCGTCATGCCATCGCCCTCGCCCGGATCGGGGTTGATCATGATGCCGACGAAGCCAAGGTCATTAATGCAACGGTCTATTTCTGCGAAAGTATTGGTTACCGCCACGCCGGCGTTCTGCGGCAGGCCGGCGATGGCGCGAAACTTGTTCGGTTCCATCTTCACTTGCAACGCCAACGCGTCGTTGACCGCTTCGCAATACCAGTGAACGATCTTCTCCGGCTTGGCCGAATGCATCATGGTGTAGGGCCGCGGCGAGATAAAAGCGAAATCCGTGCCGACCTCGCCAAGAACTTCCGAATGCCGGTGGCCATGCCATTTCGCCTCTTGAATATGCTTCTCAGTGACGACCACACCGCGCGGCTTGTGAAACCCCGCGCTGTTGATCAAGCCGGCCTGGAAGGTTTGCAGCTGCTCGCCGGCGACAATGTGATTGTGAATATCGATAACCATGGAACGGTCCTCCTGGTGATCCCTTTACGTAACAGACAACCGCGGGAAGGAGCAAGCCGGATTGGCGCGATGGAGAACTGGAGTGGTGGAGTGATGGGAATCCGAAACCCAATACTCCAACTCTCCATTACTCCAATACTCCATTCCTCGCGATCTTCCGCGGCGGCTTCAACATGAGACTAAGCACTGACGAGATCGCCAGCACCGCGCCAAAGATCGCGAACGACAGGCCGTAACCGCCGGTGATGTCGAAGAGGAAACCGAAGAACGGCGGACCGATAGCGGCGAGAAAATGCGAGATCAGCAAGCCTAAGCCGCGAATCTTACCTAGGGACTGGCGTCCGAAATAATCGGCCCAGAGCATGTCCGGCAACACCATGTTGCCGCCCAGACCGATGCCGTAGATAAGGAACCCAGCGTAGAGGCAAATCAGATTGCCCGTCAGTATCGCCACCGCCAGTCCGACGCCCTGAATGACAAAGCGCAAGGTCGCGGCATAGCGCGCGCCGATCCTCTCGGCGAGAACTCCCCAGCCCAACGGCGAAGCCAGCTGCATCGACGCAATCATGCTCATCACCGTGGCCGCGATTACCGCCGAGTAGCCCGAGTCGGTGACGTAGGAATAAACGTGCAAATTAAGTCCAGTGACGCCGATGCTGGAAATGCCGAAGGTGATCACCAGGAGCCAGAACGCCTTCGTCTGGGTGGCTTCGGCGCGCGTCCAAATCGCATCCTGGGCACCGGTTTCCGCCATGCGCGCCGCGGACTGATGCCCGCTCGCGCCAGCGCCGGCCACTGGTTCAGCCGCGCCGTCCGGTAACAATCCCATCGCCTCCGGCGAACGCCGGATGATCAACAACGCCGGCAGCACCAAAAGCCCCAGCGTCATCAAGCCGAAGGCGAACCAGGTCTGGCGCCAGCCGAGCCAGAGAATCAGCGATGCCGCCACCACCGGCATGCAAACTTTGGCAAAGCCAACGCCCATGCTGGAGATCGCCAGCGCCCGGCCGCGCCGGCGCATGAACCATTGAGCGATGATGACGTTGACCACCATGTAACCCATCATCGAGTCACCCAGGGTCACCAGCGTCAGGCGAATCGCCGAGAACTGAGCAAAGGTATCGATATGACTCAAGAGAAAATAGCCCACCGCGACGACGCCGGTGCCGATCACCATCAACCAGCGTCCGCCGTAGCGGTCGACCAAGGTGCCGATCAGCGGCGAAAAACAAGCGGCGATGATGCCTTCGCCGGAGCGGAGCAAGGAAAACACCCCACGGGAAATTCCCAGATCGGCGGTCAGCGGCTTCAAGAAAATACTCATCGTGCTCGCCAGCGCGAAGGACGACGCGACGTTGGCGAGAAAGCCGACGGCAACGATGTACCATCCGTAAAATATTTTAGGCTTAGCGGTGTTGCGGGCTAACTCAGCAGTGGACTCCACAAACTTGGTTTAACAGAAAAAGCGCCGCACTAGCAATTCGGCCGGCGGCGGGAAGCGCGACTATTATTCTTTTGTCCTCAATCAATAATCCGACGGACTGTCATCTCGAACGCAGTGAGAGATCTCGACCTACGACGAGACTGCGCACACCACCAGGAATGATAGAACGGTGCAGCGCTATTCCTTGGCATCGGCACCATCGAGGGAGGGAATCGACGGTGACCGCTCGTCGCTTGGCTTTTTCGCTTCAATTAGGCCACGCAAATTCGTAATCCGCTCGGCGCTGCTTGGATGGCTGGAAAGAAACGGTATGCGAAAGCGGCTGGCGGAATTGAGCAACACCTCATGCAGACGAATCGCGCCCTGGGGATCGTATTGGTTGGCGAGCATGTATTCGACGCCCAGAGCATCCGCCTCGCGCTCTTGATCGCGGCTGTACACCGAATCGATGACATCGGCGGTGAGCCCCCCGATCAAGCCGCCGCCCGGCACGCCGGCCATGCCCAAACTCGCGCCGACAACCGTGCCGATGAGGTCGAGGGTGTTGGAACGAAGCTTTCCCGATGCCCCATGCCCCTTCGCCAAATGCGCCGCTTCGTGGCCGATCAACGCCGCGTACACACTCGCGTCAGCGCCGACCAACTTGACCATGCCGACATTGATCCCCATGATATTTCGCCCCGTCGCGTCGGGACCGACGAAAGCATTAGGCTCATCGCCGGCGGCGATGTAAAGTTCGCTCTGCACGTTGGCCGTCCGGCTGATGCGCGTATGCGCCAAATACATTTCCTGAATCGTCCGGGTCGGCACGGTAAGAACAAGCTCTCCGTCCGGCCCTTCCAATCCCACCTCAGGGATGGGCGACAGGACGACGTCCTTTACCCGCCAAACGAGCTTATCTCGTTGTGTAGCGCAGCCTGTAAAGAGAAAAAGTAGCAATATTCCAATGAACGATTTCATCGCCGCCTCGTCTAATTTTTGACCATATCGCAGTCGCGCGTCAAGGCTAGCGGCCGCGATGAGATTGCGGTAGCGTTCGAATCATCGCCCACGGCGAAAGGATCGCACATGAAGCCACTGTCTATTTTCGCCGTCATATTACTAACTTTGGCGTCCGCGGCCTCAGCCCAGCAAAGCCCAGAGCGGCCCCGACCGCCGTCGATTTCGGTCAACGGTGAGGCCACCATCGCCGCCGAACCCGACCAGGCGCAGATCGATATCGGCGTCACTAACCAAGCACGCACCGCGCCGGACGCCTCGCGAGAAAACGCCGAGCGGATTTCCCGCGTCCTCGCCGAAGTAAAAAAGCTTTTGAGCAAAGGTGACGAAGTGAAAACCAGCGGCTACGCGCTCAATCCGCAATACCGCTATCCCCAAGGCGGCAAACCGGAAATCGTCGGCTACACTGCGAATAACATCGTGCGCATCAAGACCGCCAAGCTCGACGAGGTCGGCAAGATGATCGACGCCGCCATGCAGGCCGGCGCCAACAACATCAACCGTCTGGCATTCACGTTAAAAGACGAAGAAGGCGCCCGCCTCGACGCCCTCAAACAAGCCGCCACCAAAGCGAAAGCCAAAGCCGAAGCCATCGCCGCGTCATTAGGACTAAAGATCGTCAGAATCTTCTCGGTGATCGAGGGCGAACGCTCCTTTCAACCGGTCTACCGAGCGACGCCCATGGCAAGAGCGGAAATGGCGGTCGCCCAAGCACCGACACCAATCGAGCAGGGAACTGTCGACGTCAGATCTACGGTGACTTTGGTGGCGGAAGTGAGTGAGCGGTAGACTACCGAATCGCGCCGGGACAATGAGTGACGGTTTTAACGATGTTGTCATGCCGAGCCGAGCGCGGCATTTTGTCTTGTCGGCCGCTTACGAAGGCGAGATCAATCGGCTATCGCCGGATGACACACATCGCATTTCCGCGGGTTAAGGTGAAAGATATACCATCCGTTATTCATTCAAGAACATTTAGCTAAACACCGGCTTCTCTTTCAGATAATGCGCGCGCATCGCCGGCCGATGGCGCTCCATCAAATCCCGGTTCAATTCCAGCGGCGGTTTCTGATCCGGCGGCAGCAGCGGACGGTATTCGGTATCGCCGATCTCCGCTTTGAAAGTCTCCTTCGCCTGAGCGACCAGTTTGGTATCCATGAACAGATCGAGCGCCGACGCCGCCATCGCCTTGGCGCCGGCGACCGCGCCCTTGTGCGCGATGGTCGTCGCCAAGGACACGCCGGCGGACCAGTGATGATAGGAGACGCCGGGGATGTTCGACGGAAACGTAATCAATCCCGTCGGCACGACCCAGGATACTTCGCCCGAGTCATTGGCGGAGACCGACTGCACGCATTCTTTCAGGGGCATAATTTGCGTCGGCATGCCGGCGGCTTTCTTGTTGATCTTGGCTTGCAGGTCGCAGACTAACTTCTGCTCCCCTTCCTCCCATTGCGGCATGCCAATTTGCTCGACGTTGGCCTGAATAACTTCGGCCAAAGTCCGGTTCGCCCGCGTCGGCCAGACGGCGCTCAGCACGTTGACTGAATAACTCGTGTCGGTCATGATCGCCGCGCCTTCGGCGATGCGCTTGGCCTTTTCGAACAGCGCGCGGGTTTTCTCCGCCGTCGCTTCACGGAAAAACCACCAGATCGCGGCCTTGTTCGGAATCACGTTGGGCTGGTCGCCGCCGTTGGTGATCACCCGGTGGCTGCGCTGGGTCGGCTCCAGGTGCTCGCGCAGTTTGTCCCAACCGATGTCCATCAATACCACCGCATCGAGGGCGTCTTTCGCGTTCCACGGCGCCGTCGCCGCATGTGCGGACTGTCCCTTGAAAGTAAACTCGGCGGAAATCAGCGCATACTGGCGCAAACCGTAAACCGTGCCGAAGCCGGTGCCGATATGATCGTGCAATGCCACGTCGACATCTTTGAAATAGCCATCGCGCACAAAGTAGGGCCGGCTCACCAGTTGCTCTTCGCCCGGCGCGCCGAACACTTTCAGCGTGCCCTTGAGACCGAAGCGGTCCATCGCCTGCTTGATCGCGATCGCGGCACCGATCATTACCGCGCCGTTGACGTTGTGGCCTTCCGTGTGGCCCGGCGCACCATCGACGATCGGCGCCGGCTCGATAACTCCGGCCTGCTGCGAGCACCCCGGCGTCGCGTCGTACTCGGTATGCAAAGCGATCACCGGCTTACCCGAACCGTAAGTCGCGACGAACCCGGTCGGCATGCCGGAAAGATTTCGTTCGATGGAGAAGCCGGCCCTCTCCAACAGCTTCATCATCAACCCGGAAGTCTCGAACTCCTGCATGCCTAGCTCAGCGAAATAAAAAATATTGTCACATAGCTGCGCGATCGCCGCGCCGTTACGCTCGACGGTATCGAAAACGAACTTCTTTTCTATGCCAATGCCCATGAACGAACCTCCGAAGTTACTCTTCGCTGGAGTATTGGAGTGGTGGAGTACTGGAGTGTTGGGAATTCCGGATCCGACCCATCACTCCAA
>JBGTCC010000122.1:0-2956 GCA_041749055.1 Thermodesulfobacteriota bacterium
GCCGGCGCTTCCTCGGAAACATAGCGCGCCAGCATGGCGGCATTTTTGAGCTGATAAACTTGCACGATGCTGGTCTGAAAAATATCAGCCAAATGGGTGTTGGCGCGATGTTCGACCATGAAGCGCGCTTGCACCTTCTCACCGCTCGAGCGAAAGATTTCCGGTTTGATGAAGGGAAACTTCCTGGCGAACTCTTTGGTGAACAGACTCGACTCGTCGGTCTCCATACCGGTGTATAGAACCAACCGGCCCTCTCTTTTCGCGCCTTCGAGGATCTTTTCCCGGTCCGCGGCGGCGCCATGGACCGGCTTGGTCGGGAAGGTCGCAATCCAGACGCTGGTAATCAGCGGCAAGTACACTTTGCGCAGGTTCATCGTTAATCCTTTCGGCATTGGCACTTTGGCCGCAGCATAGCGCCACTGCACGGGCACTTGTCAACATTCCTACCGAGGGAATGCGGACTCCAACTTGACAATCCGGCGCCGACTCTCTTATCGTCGGCTGACCCATTTTTATGCTTTACACAGCCGAACACGGGCAAGCATCCATGGCGATCTGCGGCGATATCCTGCCGTCGCGGCGATTGGCGGTTTTTCGCGAGCCGGAATTTCTCGCCCTGCGCGAAATCCTGCGCAGCGCCGACGCCTGCTTTGCCAATCTCGAAAGCAGGGTCGTGCGCTACGGCGAAGGCACGCGACCAGCGAGAACTCAAGCAAATCAAATTTATCCCGTCGACATCGGCTTCGGCCAACCACGCGCCCAACGGGGCCGCTCCTATGCTCGCCGACGGCGAGCTTGGAAAAGCTATGTTAGAGCGCATCGCCCGCGTCTCGGCGTCCTTCGGCACTATCGTGCGGCAGCAAGCGGGACACGCGGTGATAAGCATCGAACCAAGTTTCAGGAGCGAGCCATGCCAGATTTCAAACTGATATCCGCCGATAGTCATGTCAACGAGCCGCCCGCCGCCTGGGAGCGGGTGCAAAAGGAGTACGGCGAGCGCGCGCCGAGAGTCGTCCGCGACCCGGCTGGCAAGCCGAAGGGAATCTGGCTCATCATCGACGGCTTACCGCCGGTCGGTCTGTCGCACTATTCGAAAGGCTTGGCCGTCGGCAAGAACCGCGGCATCAGTGAAGTCGAACAGGAAAAGCATTTCGCGACCATTCGCTTCAACGAAACCTTTCGCTACGAGGATTACCGCGGCGGCTGGGAGCCCGGCGCGCGGCTGCAAGATCAGGACGCCGACGGCGTCGAGGCCGAGGTGCTGTTTTCCAGCGCCGTGCGCCAGCTCTACAGCATCGTCGACGAACCGTTTCAGCGGGCGATCTTTCACTCCTACAACGCATGGCTGCACGAGTTCTGTAGCGGCAATCCGAAGCGGCTGCTCGGTCTCGCGCTGATTCCGATCTTGGACATGGAACATACCGTGGCGGATATTTATCACTACGCCAAGTTGGGTTTTCGCGGCGTGCAGATTCCGACGCGGATCAAAGACAGCGGTTATTACGAACCGAAATACGAGCCCATGTGGCGGGCCCTCGAAGAGACCGGCATGATCGTCAACGTCCACACCAGCGTCACCCAGGGCGTCGCGCGTACCCACTATGAAGGACCGCGGGAAGAAGATCCGGTCAAAGAGCCCATCGGTTTCGCGCGCAAACAGGTGCCGGCCCAACAGTTCATCGGCAACATGATTTTGTCGGGAAACTTCGACCGTCACCCCAGGCTACGAGTGGTCTGCGCCGAGTTCGATATCGGCTGGGTGGCCAACATGGTCCAGCAGGTCGACTACTGGTTCGGCCGCGACAGCACCTTTGACGCCGACCGCAACTTGAATCAACGGCCGCCCAGCGAATATTTTAAATCGAATATCTTCTTCACCTACCAGGACGATCGCGCCGGCGTGCTCACGACTCCGGTCTATGGCGAAAATAATTTTCTCTGGGCCAGCGACTATCCCCATGGCGTGACCACCTGGCCGTTCTCGAAAAACGCCGTCGATCGCAACTGTGAGGGCATCGACCCAAAGATCAAACGCAAGCTGGGGCGGGATAACGCAGCCAAACTGTACGGCTTGGCGGCATAATCAAGGGTACTCGCAGAAAGTAAAAATAGCGCACCGACTAGGCAAGAACGGTTAGTCGTTAGCCTGCCGATCCGCTCACTTCGCCTCGCGCTTGTCGCGCACGAGTTGGATCTCTTCCAAACAGCCCGCGCACATATACGCCGCGTGCGGCAAGAAGATCAGTTCATCGGTTTCGCGCGCTTCCATGCAGATGCCGCAGAGCCGCTCTTCCGCCACGCCCGCGGCGGCTTTCATTTTCGTTTCCGTCTCCTCGACATTTTCCTTGATGAGACTCTCGTCGCAGCTGCGGACGCATTCGTTGCAAATATGGACGGATGGGCCGGCGATCAGTTTACCCACTTCATTTTGGTTTTTGCCGCAAAACGAACATGTCAGCAGCTTGTTGTCGTCGGCAAACTGGGGAATGTGCGACTCCCATTTGTCGCCGAAGGCATGCTTCAGCGTCTCTTCCAACGTCGAACCGATTTGAAACAACTGCCGGGCGATCTCGCTGCGCTTCGGCGTCGTTTTGGAATCGAGAAAGTTCGCCACCGCTTGCTGAAAAGTTTTTAACGCTGCGCCATACTTTTGCCCGTTGATCAGATCGGCGCACTCGACGAACCCGAAACCGTTGGTTTTTGTCGCCATGACGACCCCCTTCCGCGTCCTGTGTTTCAATTGCGATCGGGAATCCGGCAATCGATCATTCGACCGTAGCACAATTTCCCCGCGCGGACAGTAAGCCCCAGCCGTGGGTTAGAAATTTTCCAATCGGGCAGGAACGGAATCACCATGCCGTTGTCGAAGATCGATCGAACAACTTTGGAACTCAGGTGTTAACTTCCGGAGCCACGGCGAGCTCGATGAAACGGCAACGAGCGTTGACGGCCTGGA
>JBGTCC010000123.1:0-3244 GCA_041749055.1 Thermodesulfobacteriota bacterium
ACGATATTTACCTCACGACTCACAAAGGCGAGCCCGATCGAATCGTGGGCACGCTGCTCAAAAACATTTGGGACAACGTCGACAAACTTCTGCCGCTCCATCCCAGCTTCAAAGATTGGACGCGGCCGCGGGCGGTGGACGGCGACGTAACGTTGCCGTACCATCCGGCCGCCGTGCAGTTTTACAAAGAGCGCAACGCCTGGCCGGCAGCCATGGACGAATCTCAGCGCAAACTGCTTGCGCTAAATCTTTAGCAGCGGCCTGGCCTGTGCGAAGACTGTTCGCCTGAAGATTTGGATCCGGATATTCCTCGCGCCAAGGGCGCCAGGAATTAGGCTAGAAGCCGATCATCCCGAACGAATGCCAGGGATCTCAGAAGGATTTCTCGCTCCGTTCGAAATGACAACGTTGTTACTTTGCGCCTTTCGCGGGCTTTGCGCGAGATAATCCGAATTTCGCTTGCCGCTCTGCGTGCTCGGCTACTTGCGGTTAATTACCCAAGTCCCGAACTCTTCCTCGGATGTCGCAATGCGTTGCCGGACTGACAAGCGGAAACTATTTCACCGGCTTGGGCGCCTTCGCCGGCTTGCGCGGGTCGTCGCCGTCGGGGAGGCAGACGTAGGTCATGGAGGAATTGTTGGTGGTGAAGACGACAGTGTTCTTTTCGAATTTGGCGTCTTTGAACTGTTTCCACATGTCGAGTTTGTCTTTGACACTGGCCAGGCACTTGTCGCGAGATCCCAAGCCGGGGGCGGCGGACCAGTTGTCTGAGGTCGGCGATATGGTGCGGGTCCACAGCGTCCAGGTGAGTAGCAGCATCAATAAACCGGCTTTTTGCATATATCCCTCGCTACGATCAACAGTTTAGACGACTTGCCTAACAAAAGCTTGTGATATGATTGGCAGCCTTCCTTGAGAATCTACTGTAACAAGCTGACATCGAACATCTGGACGACGAGACGAAGCACGCGGCAGCGGCATTGATTCACGTTCTTTTGGTACATCTTTGCAGCATTTAACTCAAGAAAATTCTTAATCCGCGAGACCTCAGGGTTTCCCTTGACAGGGTGCGTCTGTCGGGCGTACGAGGGATTATCAATAGCGAGGGAGGAACTGAGTTATGGCAAATCTTGAAGTCATCGATGCCGATGGCCACATTACCGAGAGCGACGCGCAACTGAAAAAATACATGCCGGAGAAGTATGTTAAACGGGTTTCCTCGTTGGCGCCGGGCGATAGTTGGGACCGCTCGCTCAGCGGCAAGCTCGGCAGCCGGGCTGGCGACGCCAAGAGTTGGCTCGACGCGATGGATCGTGGCAATGTTTCCACCGCGGTGCTCTATCCGACCAATGGTTTGAGCGTCGGCTGGATTCGCGAACCTGATGTCGCGGTGCAGTATGCTCAGGCGTGGAACAACTTCTGTTCCGAGGAGTTTCAGAAAGTCAGCCCGCGCTTGAAGTGCGTCGCCTTGGCGTCGTTTCAAGATGTGCCCGAGGCGGTCAAGGAGCTGCGCCGGGCGGTGCAGGAACTAAAACTGGTCGGCTTGATGCTGCCCGCCGTCGGCCTGCGCCAGCCGCTGGGTCACGAAAGTTTTTGGCCGATCTATGAAGAGGCGGAAAAGCTCGACTGCATGGTCGGCGTCCATGCCACCGTGCGCGGGCCGCATTACTTTGCCGGCGATCTTTTTGACCAGTTCATCGAGGTGCACACACTGTCGCATGCGTTCGCCCAGATGATGCATTGCACCAGCCTGATGTTTCGCGGCGTCTTCGACCGCTTTCCCAAGCTGCGCATCGCGTTCATGGAAGCGGGCTGCAGCTGGGCGCCTTATTGGTTCGGGCGCATGAGCGAGGAGTGGGAGATTCGCGGTGAAGTCGAGGCGCCGATGTGCAAGCGCAAGCCGATGGATTATTTGAAAGATGGCCGGATCTATTTTCACGCCGAGGACTACGAGCCATTGATCGGCGCGACCGCCGAAATCCTGTCCCATCGCAATATTTATTACGCCTCCGATTTCCCTCACTGGGATACCGAGTTCCCGGAGAATATTCAGCATCTAAACAGGCGCAAAGACTTGAACGACGAAGCCAAGAAGTGGCTGTTCGCCGAGAGCGCCAAGAAACTCTATAACCTGAGTTAAGGATAACTATGGGCGCTAAACGTAAAGTTTGCATGACCGGGCCCAGTGGGCTGACGGTGGTGGCGGACGCCTTGCGCCAAGCCGGCTGTAAGCTGGTGCTGGGAAAACCGTTGGACGATTTTCGCGAGTTTCGTTACGAGCGCAAGGATCTGGTCACGCTGATCGGCGACGCGCCGATTGTGTTCCCCGCCGGCCGCGATTTTATCGGCGCGGATATTCTCGATTCCTGCGCGGATTTGCAAGCCGTGGTGAAATCGAGCATTGGCATCGAAACCGTCGATGTCGATGCCGCCACCGATTTGGGCATCATCTGCTGCAACAGCCCGACGCCGGAGAATTACATGGGCGTGGCAGAGGCGACCGTCGGACTCATGGTCGCGTTGTTCAAGCGCTTGAAGCGCAATGAAAAGCACATGCGCACCCATGGCTGGAAAGAGGCACGCAACAACGGCGTGCTTATGTTGGGCAAGACGGTGGGCATCATCGGTGTTGGCCGGGTCGGTCAAAACGTCGCCAAGCGCTTAGCTGGCTGGGGCATGCAGATCTTGGCCTACGATCCCTACGTCAAGCAGGAGCAGGTGGCGGACCTGGGCGTCAAGATGGTTTCTCTCGAGGAGTTGCTTTGCGAGGCCGATGTCGTGACCTTCCATGTGGTCTTGACCCGCGAGACCCGCGGCATGCTCGGTCTGGCGCAGTTGAAGTTGATGAAGCCCAGCGCCTTTCTCATCAACACTTCGCGCGGCCCGGCGATCAAAGAAGACGATCTGATCCAAGCCCTGAACGACAACGTCATCGCCGGGGCGGCGCTCGATGTCTTTGCCGAAGAACCCACGCCCATGAGCAATCCGCTACGCCAGGTCGACCCGGAGAAGTTGATCCTGACGCCGCATACCATCGGTACCAATCCTGGCTCCCAGACGGCCGGCCAGAAGTTGGCGGTGCAGAGTATTCTCGCGTTGCTCGACGGCAAGGTGCCGGACACGGTGGTCAATCCGCTGGCGATTCCGCGCTGGCGGGAGCGGTTTTGGTCGTGATGGTTTCGAGGGATCCGTCATTCCAGCTTTCATGGAATGACGACAAAGGCAAAGTCATCTCCGAATCGAG
>JBGTCC010000124.1:0-9630 GCA_041749055.1 Thermodesulfobacteriota bacterium
GCCGTCTACGTCGTGCTGATGCGTTGGGTATTGCCGCGTTTCGGGGTGAATACCTGAATGTCTGCTTCGCGTGACGTCGGGTCCCGACGCAAGAACGATGACAAAAGCAAAGACGTTGGCTAGTGATCATCCTCGTGCTCAATTGCGGCTGTTCCACTGTTAAATTCCAGTCGATCGACACGAGTGGGAGGATTGAAACTCGCTAACTTGCGCGCGCTTTCGTCGACCGCATGTTGCCGCAGTCTGTGTTGAGGGCGTACTCCACTTAATAATGGTGAAGGACGGCGCGGATGGATGCTTTGATGGCACGGGAAACCGACGATGAAACGGCGCTTACCTTCGATATTAATTAACGGACTTCTGATCGCATTGCCGCTGGCGCTTGGTGCGGCGGCGTTGTGGTTTTGGCTGCGTCCCGCTCAGGTGACCACGGCTGAAGTTACCGTGCGCGAGATCCGTCCAGCGGTGCAGGGCGTAGGAAGCGTTGAAGCCAAGATTGTCGTGCCGCTCGCTGCCAAGATTACCGGCCGAATTATCCGCGTGCACGTCGATCAAGGCGATGTTGTTCGTGCGGGCCAGCTGTTGGTCCAATTGGAGAACTCTGAATTGACTGCGGAGGTCGAGCGAGCCGCGGCAAACCTGGAGCGCGTCAAGTTCGGTTTGCTGACACAAGAGGCGGCTGTGCTGCGCGCGCAAGCCGGACTCGCGGCGGCTGACGCAGCGATCATCAGGGCGCGCTCCAATCAGTTGCTCGCGCGCGCCAACGCGGAGCGCTGGCGTAAGTTGGCGGCCACTGACCTGGTCGCGCAAATGGACCTCGACGAGCGCATCAATGCTGCACAGTCTGCCGACGCCGAGTTGAAGAGCGCCGAAGCGCTGCGTGAAGCTGCCGCCAAAGACGTGTCGGCGCAGGAAATTGCACTGAAAGCCGTACCGCAAGACATCGCTGCTGGCGCTGCGGCGCTCGCCTCGGCGCGAGCCAGGAATGCGGACACGAACATCGCGAGCCCGATCGACGGCTTCGTCGTAAGCCGCGAACTCGAATCCGGAGCGGCGGTCAATCCCGGCACGCCAATTCTTAAACTCGCTGATCCGCGCACCGTCTGGGTCACGGTGTTTGTCGATGAGCGTGAGGCAGGGCCCATCATGGTTGGCGCAGTTGCTGAGATTGCGCTGCGCTCAATGCCGGGCCGAGTTTTCCGCGGTAAGGTCGTCAGGATCCGACGCGAAAGTGATCGTGTCACCGAGCAGCTTACAGTCGATATCAGTATTGATGAGCCGCCTGAGCGTCTGACTCTCGGCCAGCAGGCCGAAGCGACCATCCGGCCCGCAGCGAGAAGAGTAACCGCGTTGCCATTGGCCGCGGTGGTGCAGTCGTCTAAGGGAGTGGGAGCGTGGACGGTTGTGGATGGTCTCATGCGCTTTCGACGCGCGCGTTTGGGAGCGGTCGATCCGGCGGGCTGGATCGAGGTTATAGAAGGATTCTCCGGCGGGGAACAAGTGGTGGTCGCGCCGGGAAAACTGGCCGATCTGAAGAACGAGGGGCGCCGCGTCGCCAGCATTACTCGGGGATCTGATGCGATCGCGGCAGAAAAGCAGAAACCATGAATCTCGCCATTCGCGACGTAAAATATCGCTTGGGCAGGTTTATTTTGACCGCCATCGGTGTCGGATTGTTGCTTGCGACGGTCATGGCGATGGGCGGGATTTACCGCGGCATGGTGGAGGACGCTCTCAGTATCGTGCGCGCGCCCGGCGCCGACCTGTGGGTGGTGCAGAAAGACACCAATGGCCCGTTCGCCGAGACCTCGCGCATCCCGGACGATCTTTACCGGGTAGTGCGGGCCGTTCGCGGCGTACGCGAAGCCAGCCCGATTGCGTTTCAGTCGGTTCAGCTTGAATACGGCGCCAAGTCAATTCGCACCCAGATCATCGGTTACCGGCCAGGCAATCTGGGCGGGCCGCCCGCCGTTTCCTCAGGCCGACCGCTGGCTGCGAGCCGTTTCGAGATGGTACTGGATCTCAAGGCCGGGATTCCGATTGGCACACGCGTTCCCATGGGCCGGATGACCTTTACCGTGGTTGGTCTGACTGAAGGGATCGTCTCCAGCTCCGGCGATTCGACCGCGTATGTTTCGTTGCAGGACGCGCAAGAGCTGCAGTTTCTCAAGGCCAATGAGGCGGTGCGCAATGAGCGGGCGCGCTTGCAGGCGGATTTGAATGCCAATCCGGCGCTTGCCGCCCTTTCGGCGACCTCGCTCTCTTCAATAATCCAGAACACCAATCTGGCCAATGCCATTCTCGTGCGGCTTGAGCCATGGGCCGATCCCAATGAGGTCGCCGCGCGCATTGAGCGCTGGAATCACTACCGGGCGATGACCACGGTGGAGCAGGAAGAGGTGCTGGCGAAGAACGTGATCGAACGGGCGCGCCAACAAATCATGCTCTTCAGAATCATCCTGCTTATGGTCTCCACCGTGATCATCGCGCTGATCATTTTCACGATGACCATGGAGAAGACCCGGGATATCGCCACGCTCAAAATTATCGGCGCGCCGAATCTAAAAATCGGCAGTCTGATTTTGCAGGAATCGCTTGGCTTGGGGTTCCTAGGCTACCTATTCGGCGCGGTTCTCATCAATCTGACCTACGAGTACTTTCCGCGCCGCGTCGCGATCCTGGCTTTCGATCAGTCCGTTCTGTTCGGCATCGTCGTCGCCATCTGTGTGCTGGCGAGCCTGGTTGGCATACGTCGCGCCCTCGCTATCGACCCGACGACGGCGATGGGAGGAGGCGCATAATGGCTGCGGTGGCGGCGCAGAATGTCACCAAGATATTCGGCCAGGGAGACAGCCAGGTCGTCGCGCTCAAGGATGCGCAGCTGTCAATTGAGCCGGGCGAGATCGTCGCGCTGATGGGGCCGAGCGGATCGGGCAAGACAACGCTTCTGCGCGCGCTTTCGCTGATCGATCCGCCGACCACCGGACAGATCGCGATCGGCAACGAAGTGGTGTTCGACGGCGAGCGGGTACGGATCGACGACCGAAAGCTGCGGCGCCAGCGCATGGGGATCATCTTTCAGGCTTACAATCTCATTCCGTTTCTGACGTCATTGGAAAACGTCGCCCTCGTGCTCACGCTTAATGGCATTTCAAATCACGAAGCGTTGACGCGCGCAAGCGAACTTTTCATGCGTCTCGATCTCGGCCATCGTGCCGATATCTATCCCGCCACGCTGTCAGGCGGCGAACAGCAGCGAGTTGCGGTTGCCCGAGCGGTGATCAACGATCCCGCCGTGATTCTAGCCGATGAACCGACGGCGGCGCTCGATACCGAACGAGGCAAGGCGGTGATGGAACTGCTGCGCAACCTGGGACGAAATCAGCACGCGGCAGTGATTGTGGTGACACATGATGAAAGAATGATCGAGGGCTTTGACCGGGTCTATCACATGATCGATGGGCGAATTACCAACCATGGATCGGAGGCAAAAGAAAATGACTGAAGGCTTATGGTTCATCGGCTTCTTCGTCGCCTACATTGTCCTGATGCGTTGGCTGTTGCCGCGCCTGGGAGTGCCGACCTGAATGTCCTCTGCGCGCGGCGTCGAGTCTCGACGCCAAGATGACGAGAAGAAACAAGATTCTGAAAGATGAAAGTCCTCGTGCTTAACTGCGGCAGCTCGACGCTCAAGTTCCAAGTCGTCGAGACCGACGGACCGGCGGAATCTCGCAAGCTCGCGCGCGGCATCGTCGATCGGATTGGCGGTCCAGCTGCTTATTCCTTCAACACTGACAGCGGCGCGCCGGAAGAGAAGGCGTTGGCGGTTGTCAATCACGAAGTTGCGGTGCGCTTGGTGATCGATTGGCTGCGTGAGCAGCCGGAACTGCGCGCCATCGATGCGGTGGGCCACCGGGTGGTGCATGGCGCCGATCGCTTCGCGGAGTCGGTGCTGATTGACGACGCAGTGATCGCTGAACTCGACGCGCTCTGTGAGATCGCGCCATTGCACAATCCCGGCGCTGTCAGCGGTATTCGCGCGGCGCGCAAGATTCTCGGGGACGTAGTGCCGATGGTGGCGGCGTTCGATACCTCGTTTCATCACAGGATTCCGGATCAGGCGGGGCTCTACGCGATTCCATACGAACTTACACAGAAGCATAAAATTCGCCGCTATGGCTTTCATGGGTTAGCGCATCAATACGATGTCGGGCGCTACGCTGAGTTAATCGGAAAGCCGGTTGCACAGGTAAACGCCGTCACGTTGCACTTGGGCAACGGCTGCTCGGCGACGGCGATTCGCGACGGCCAATCGGTTGACACTTCGATGGGCTTCACACCGCTCGAAGGTTTGGTGATGGGCACGCGCTCGGGCGATCTCGATCCGGCGTTGGTGAGTTATCTGGCGCGCAAGGAGCAAGTCGGCGCCGGGGAAATTGAAAGTTGGCTTAACAAACGTTCTGGCTTGCTCGGTGTTTCCGGAATTTCCAACGACATGCGTGAACTGGTAGCCGCGTACGAAACCAATCCGCGCGCGCGCTTGGCTGTCGATATGTTTTGTTACCGCGCGCGCAAATATCTCGGCGCGTATCTAACTGTTCTTGCCGGCGCGGCGCAGGCGGTGATTTTCAGCGGCGGCATCGGTGAGAACTCGCCGCTGGCGCGAAAGCACATTCTCAGCGGCATGGATTGGTGCGGTTTAAGCTTGGACGATGCGGCGAATGATCGCGTGATTGGCCGTGATGGAATAATTTCCGCGGCTCAATCGAAACTCGATGTCTTCGTCATTCATACGGATGAAGAGACGATTATAGCGCGGGAAACGGCGCGGCTCATAGAGGCTTTGTGAATCCTCCATTCAGCACGAAGGCATCGATCCTCCGAGGGGTTGGTTTAATTTGTTGGATTCGCAAAACTGCGAGTGGGTCGGGATGAATTTCGCAGATGCGGCAAAGGGCGGCCGCGGCTCCGCCATAAGGTGCCAAGTTAATCATGGTATGCCATTTGCTGGTTTGACGGTTGAGAGAAGCGGTAAAACGCGGCTGTGGTACGGGAGTCGCGAATGGCCTGGAAGGAAGGTAAACCCATGCCGGCAACTGAAAACGAAGTCACTGCGGCCGAACTAAGAAATGAACAAATCGAGCACTATTGGGTGGGCGACTTGGCGCGCAGAAGCTATCTCTATCGCCGCCAGCGCAAAGCGATACTTGAGAACTGCCGGCGCATCGCCATCGTCGGCGCCAGCGCCGATCCCAATAGCCCGATCTTCGTCTCGATGGAAAAATTACTTGGCATGGGCCTGGAGATCATCCCGGTATTTCCCGGCCGCGAGAGTTTACTGGGCCTGCGCTGCTACGCCAAGCTGAGCGAAATACCCGGTAAACTCGACATCGTGGAAGTTTACCCGAGCGATGGTGTCGATTACGAAGAGCTGGCCCGTGAAGCGGTGGCTAAGAACGTCAACACATTCTGGATGGAGCCGGCACTGGCGGCGTCGAAGCAAGTCGAAGATATCCTGATGAATGGCCATGTTCATTTAGTAGAGTATGAAAATCTGGAGACGGAATATCTCAAACATACGCCCATGATCTTGGGCGTCACGGCACCGCGCAAGGATCGAAGGGCCACCAAGGTGAGGGAGCGCATGACCAGGAATCCCGCTAGGGTCAAACCCGACGACGGTCTGAAGGACGCCATGTGGAAAATGGAGCATGGCCACTTTCGCCATCTGCCGGTGGTCGATGAGCAGGGGAAGTTGATCGGCATGCTTACCGACCGCGATGTGCGGCAGATCAAACCGTCGCTGGCCTTCACCAGTAAAGAGGAAGCGGCAGTGCAGCTTTGGTCGCTCTCAGTGCAGCAGGCGGCGGTATTCGATCCTGTCAGTGTAAAGCCGGATCAGTCATTGCGGGAAGCCGCGGAGTTGATGTTGCGCTGGCACGTCGGCGGCCTGCCGGTGGCGGAGGATCATGACAAACTTGTCGGCATGCTTACCTACACCGATATTTTGCGCGAGTTCGTCGGCCGGGAAGATAGTCACTGAGTCTGGGAGAATTTAGCCGCAAAGAACTCCAAGGTCACAAAAATGAATTTGGAAAATCTCTCGCAAAGGCGCTAAGGCGCAAAGGTCGGATAAGAAGAGTTTTGTGGCGGTAATTATTTTGTTCTGAACTTGGCGTCTTTGCGCCTTGGCGAGAGGAATATCCGAGTCCGAGAGTCTTCGATTCCCGGGCAGCGAATTCCGATCCGGTGGAACGGCTTGAACGGTTTGAGCTTGTTGCCCGGTTTGAACTCTTGCGAGCCTAACTCAGCGGGCAAGGCCCAACCGGCGTTTGCTGTGCTGTCCTATTACTTTCGCTTACTCACGCGTTTCGCGCCGATGCGAATAATCTTTCTCTGTCTTCTCAGAGTGTGTGAAAAAAGTTGTTCATGCTTCGAGAGCCGCTGCACGAACGGACAATAGGCAATGTTAACAAGGCAATTTCCGTTCGCCCTGAGCTTAGTCGCAGGGCGAGTCATAGTTTTTCACGCACTCTCATATCGCCACGGTGTGCTACGAAACTCACAATGTCTTAAATTGGAGGTCGTATGATCCAGCAAACTGAGCCGCAATCGACTGATGCGCGCAACGTTGATATGTCCCGTCGGGTGCTTATTGTAGGTGGTGTAGCGGGCGGCGCTTCCTGCGCCGCGCGACTGAGGCGGCTCGATGAGTCCATCGAGATCGTCATGATCGATCGCGGTCCCTATGTCTCGTTCGCGAACTGCGGGCTGCCGTACTACGTGGGCAACATCATTTCTGACGAACGCAAGCTGCTGGTGGCGTCACGGGAAATGTTCCACGAGCGTTTTAATATTGAAGCGCACACCGAAACCGAAGTCACTAGCATCGACCGGAATTCGCGCACGGTCATGGTGTGCGACGCGCGAACGGGCGACACCCGGGTGGAGCGCTATGACGTGCTCGTCCTGTCACCTGGTGCTGCGCCGATCCGACCGCCGCTGCCTGGCGTGGAGCTGCCCGGTGTCTTCGCAGTGCGCACGATCCCGGACTCGCGCCGCATCCGTTCGTGGATCGTCGATCACAGTGCGAAGACAGCCGTTGTCATCGGTGGCGGATTCATCGGTTTGGAGATGGTTGAGAACTTAATTCAGCGCGACCTGTCAGTGACAGTTTTGGAGAAGCTGGCCCAGGTCATGCCGCCGCTGGACCCCGAGATGGCGGCGCCACTGATGGAACACCTTGCGGTTAAGGGCGTGCAGCTCCAGCTGGGGGACGGGCTTGCGCGCATCGAAGAGCGCGCCGGCGGCGGCTTGGTCGTCGTCGCAGAGAGCGGCGCACGCTTGCCCGCAGATCTGGTAATCCTGGCCATCGGCGTGCGGCCCGAGACCGCGCTTGCCAAGGACGCCGGTCTAGAGATCGGCCCTCGCGGCGGCATAGTCGTCGATGCCCAGATGCGCACTTCCGATCCGCGTATCTGGGCAGTGGGCGATGTCGTCGAAGTGCAAGATGTGCTTACCGGTCAAGAAACGGTGCTACCTCTCGCGGGACCGGCCAATCGGCAAGGACGCGTTGCCGCCGAGTCGATCGCTGGGCGCGCGACGCAGTTCCGTGGCGTACAAGCAACTGCCGTGGTTGGTGTGTTGGGTCTGACCGTCGCGTCGACCGGCGCGAGCGAGAAAGGATTGCGGCGCGCCGGCGTCACGAGCTTCCAGAAAGTCTACCTTCACCCAGGTCATCACGCCGGCTACTATCCCGGCGCACGGCAGATTCATCTCAAACTTGTATTCTCCGTGCCCGACGGCCGTATCCTCGGCGCGCAAGCCGTGGGCTCTGAAGGCGTCGAGAAGCGCATCGATGTTATAGCGACTGCCATTCAATTTAGCGGCACGGTGCATGATCTCGCTGAGGCCGAGCTGTGCTACGCGCCGCAGTTTGGCGCGGCGAAAGATCCAGTCAATCTCGCCGGCATGCTTGCCGAAAACGTTCTGAATGGCGACATGCCTCTGGCCGAGTGGCTGGAGCTCGACCGCACTGACGCGTTGTTAGTGGATGTGCGCGAAGGCGACGAGTTTAGCCGCGCGCACATGCCAAAGGCGATCAACCTGCCGCTCTCACAGCTGCGCTCCCGTTACGATGAGCTGCCAAAGGATCGCGATATTTGGGTGTGCTGCGCCGTGGGACAGCGCGGATACTTCGCCGCGCGATTTCTGACGCAGCACGGGTATCGATCGCGGAATCTGTCGGGGGGCTATACGACATACAAGGCGCTCAAGGCCGCCGCGCTGGTGCCGTGATCGGTGGCGCCAGCTCCAGGAAAATTGGCATCAATGAACTCTTTTTGACTATCCGCGCCAAGTGAGAATTCATGCAGTCGTCCGGTTAGTTTTTCGCTATGAGCACGGAAAGACTCTGACTATTGGAGATGGCATTAGAATCTTTCCCAAATCTCAGGCATCACTTCCCGACGGATTCTCAAATTCCTCTTACGCGCGTCCGACGACTAGCCGAGCACAGGTGCGCCGGTGTGATGATCGACTTGCCGGGGGGGTTGATGAGTGGCGGAATCGCAGCGTCCCGGCTCGGCAGGCGGAATCGGGTGGTGAACCTTGCAATCTTGTCCATGGCGAGACCAGCCACTTCGGAAAATTCGATCGAGTTAGACTTCTCGTACCTCCGGAGATACATTCGATCTCGGTCTTCAAGTTTTCTCGGTGCTGTCAGCGAAACGAATGAGCCGTGACCCTTCGCTCTTTGATGCCCAATCTTCGCGACTTCCTTGACGTTCGCCCCGGTGAGGCCACGCGAATCGGGTTCATGGCCGCATTCCTCTTTTTCTTGCTTGCTGCCAACAACGTTATCAAAATCGTCAGGGATGCTCTTTTTCTCAGCCGCTTTCCGATAACCGAGCTTCCCTATGTTTATCTTATGGCCGCTGCCATCGCCGGCGCGGTCATAACCATCTATTCTCGTTACACGTCGAGGTTTTCACTTTTACAGGTCGTGCTTGGATCACACGCTTTCATTATCTCCAACGTCATCATTTTCTGGTTCCTGATCGTTTATTATGACTTCGGTTGGGTTCTCTACGCCTATTATATCTGGTCGGCCATCGTGGGCCTGGTTGCGGTTGCGCAGTTTTGGACCTTGGCCAATGACATGTTTACGCCACGCGAGGGAAAACGTCTTTTCGGCATCATCGCTGCGGGTGGCACTCTGGGGGGAATGATGGGCGGGATGGTCTCGAATTGGGCGGTGCGTTTTCTCTTCGACACAAACCAACTCCTGTGGTTCATCGTTGCTCTGTTCGCCGGCGCTTTCGGGGTCGCTTATCTGGCGCTTGGAGAGCGAGAAAGGCTCGTCGCGGCAAACACCCAGCCAGACTGGACACGGAAAAAAGAGGAGCATCGAGATGTGAACGGCGGCATCGCGATCTTGCTGAGTTCCCAGTATCTTCAGACGATCGCCGCGGTTATTTTTGTTTCAGTGGTGGTTTCGACTTTGATCGACTATCAGTTCAAGGCCACGGCAAAGTCAGTCTATCCATCGGCGAATGCCTTGGCCGGTTTCTTCGGTTCTTATTACGCCTGGCTGAGTGTGGCCACGATGCTGGCTCAGTTGTGGTTAAC
>JBGTCC010000125.1:0-6036 GCA_041749055.1 Thermodesulfobacteriota bacterium
TCAATGCGGTTTTCCCATTGAACTTGGAACAAAACCGGATCTTTTTTTTATTGCGCAGCGCACAAGGTCTCAATATCGAGAGCAATTTACCGAATGATTCAAAGGGTTTGGGGAAGAGGTAAAAATGTGGCCAGGGACGGAATCGAACCGCCGACACGGAGATTTTCAGTCTCCTGCTCTACCGACTGAGCTACCTGGCCAAATTAAGTGAACCTGGAATATTGCTTAAAAGTTTCGGCGAGTCAAGTTTGAGCTAGGCTGCGGCGAGCTTTTCCACCTGGCTTTCGACGAAATCGATCACTTGGCTTTCGAGGCGCACGCCATCTAATGAATTAATCTCCTGGATGCCCGTCGGGCTGGTCACGTTGACCTCGGTGAGAAAGTTGCCGATCACGTCTAAGCCGGCGAAATAGAGTCCATCCGCGCGCAAAAGCGGCGCCAGCGCCGCGCAAATTTCCCGGTCGCGTTCCGTCAGTTCGCTCTTCACGCACTGGCCCCCGACATGAATGTTACCGCGGGTCTCGGTCTCCAGCGGCACGCGCAGGACCGCGCCAAGCGGCTCGCCGTTGAGAACGATAATCCGTTTGTCCCCCTGGCGGATCTCGGGCAGGTAGCGTTGCCCCATCACCAGCCGACGGCCATTATCAGTGGCCGCTTCGAGAATCGAATTGGTGTTGCGGTCCTGGCCGTTTAAGTAAAATACCCCGCTGCCGCCGCAGCCGTCGAGCGGTTTGACGATCAGCTCGCCGCCCAGTTCGTCCATGAATGAGCGCAGCCGCTCCATATTACTGCTCACCAGCGTCTGCGGGATCTGTTCAGGGAAGCGCATGGCGTATAATTTTTCATTGGCCTCGCGCAGCCCCTTGGGATTGTTCATGACGAAACATTCGTTCTCGTTGATCAGACTAAGCAGATGCGTGGCGAAAAAAAACCTCATGTCGAAGGGCGGATCTTTGCGCATCCACACCGTGTCGAAGTCGGCCAGCGAACCGGTGGCGAACTCGGCCAATTTTGAATGCGGCGTGGCGCGCGCCAGTTCGAGGCGGCGATAGCGGCCATGGGTGGCGCCGCCGCGCGCGAACAGATCGTCGACTTCCATGAAATAAAGTTCATGGCCGCGCCGCTGGGCTTCGAGCATCAGGACGAAGGTGGTGTCCTTGTCGATGTTGATGTTTTCGACGGGGTCCATCACGACCCCGATGCGCAATTTACTCATGACGATTGCATCCTAAGAGGGCGGGTTTCAAACCCGCCCCTATACTGCCGATTCTTTTTTTGAGCCCTTTGCGTTCTTTGCGGCCATTCTTTTCGGTTGCGGCTGTGCCGCGCTAGGACCTTCGTGGCGAGATACTCCGGACAAACGGTTACTTACTCACGCACGACCCAAGTGCGCGCGACAAAGTCATGCCAGGCGCGCTTCTCGGACTGCCAGATCACCCAGAGCAAGCCGAGGCCAATGGGCGCAAAGCCGACCGCCGCGAGCCAGCGAACCGTCGCCTGGCGAAAGCTCGGCGGCTGATAGTTGACACCGACGACGCGCAGACCGAGTAACATCTTGCCGATGGTCTGACCGCCCATTCCATGCATGACGATGAAATAGGCGGCGGTCAAGCCGAGCCCGCCCAGTGTGAGGATGGCGAACAGCGCCGCGACATTATCGCCGGAGATGACCTGCCCATGGGCGCCGAGGCCGACTTTGTAGCCCACGTAGGCCATAGCACCCATGATTGACGATAGCAAAACGATGATGAACAGGTCGAGGGCCAACGCATTGGCGCGGCGAAAAAAGCCGCCCCAGCGCACGCCTGCCATCGGTCCTGGCGTTGGCGGCGTAAGTTTCCCGAACCGTGCCAACTCAGCCCGCGTTAGGAACTGCCAGTCGTCGCGCCCGGCATCTTCTTCAACTTCAACGTCAGGCTTGTTCTCCTCCGCAGTTAAAATAAAGTTCTCCGGCTTCGGCACGCCCAAGATCACCCGGCGATGCAACAGCTTGGCGCCGCACTGGCCGCACAGTTCGTCGGCGGCCGCGACCGGAGCTTCGCAGTTCTGGCATTTCAAGTTTTGTTCAGCGAACATTTTATTTAACCCATGCTAAAAGTTGCAGCGCGCCAAAACAAGCCGCGCTAAGTCAAATCGCCCCAAAGAAACTGCACCAACGACAAAGCCGTAACCGCCGCTGTCTCAGCGCGCAGAATGCGCCGGCCTAAATGGACGCTATGGAAATCCCGCGCCACCGCCAATTGGGCCTCGGCGCTGCTTAAGCCGCCCTCAGGACCGATGGCGACTAAGATCGCGGTCGCTTTAGCGTTAGCCTCGTGAACCTGGCGCAGCGGTCGCACCGTCTCTTTTTCCCAGAACAGTAGCTTGAGCTGGCTCGCGCCGGCGCCTTCGACCATATGACGAAACTCGCACAGCGGCAAAATCTCCGGCACCCGGGTCCGGCCGCATTGTTTCGCCGCGCTCAGCGCGATCTTCTGCCAGCGCTCGGTGCGATTGGCGATTTTCTTGTCGTCGAGCTTGGGCACGGTAAAACTTGAGGTAAACGGCAGGATCGAAGCCACGCCAAGCTCGGTCGCCTTCTCAACGACGAAGTCCATTTTTTCGCCCTTGGTTAGCCCCAGGGCTAAAGTTAGCGCCAGCGGCGATTCTCTGCCGGCTTCATAGGAATGGCGAATTGCCAGTTCTCCCCGATCGGCGTGCAGACTGCGAATCACCGCTTCATGTTCCCAGCCGGTGTCATCGAACAGCGTCACGGGATCGCCCACGGTCAAGCGCAGCACGCGGCGCAGATGCTCCAGCTCCTGACCGGCGATGGTCGCGCTGGTCGCTTGGATATTCTCTTTGCGGACGAAGAATCGAGCCATACGTTTCTAGCGCCGCCGGAGCACCAAGGTCACCCACTCGCGCGCTCGCTTGCGTTTGACGACGCGAAAGCGCGGCACGAAACAGCGCAGCACCGAGGCCGCCTTCTCATGCAGGATGCCGGACAGAATTAAGTAACCGGCCGGCGCAACTCTCGGTTCCATCGCACGGGCGAGTTCGACAATGGTCTCCGCCGTCAGGTTACCGACCACGACGGGAAATTTTCGTTTGAGGCGGCTAAGCGAGGTCTCGGACAGCTGGACATCGTCCGCCACTCGATTGATTTTAAAATTTTCTCGAGCGACGCGCAGCGCCACCGGATCGTTGTCCAGCGCCCAAACCCGCTTGGCCCCCAACTTCGCCAACGCGATCGCCAAGATTCCCGAACCGGTGCCAACATCGAGCGCGGTGAATTTCATTGCTGGCAACAACGCCGCGACCTGCTCAATAAATTCCAAACAGCCGCGCGTGGTCGCATGGGTGCCGGTGCCGAAAGCCATGCCGGGCTCAATGGTGATCACCTGGCGCGCGCGAAACCGCGGCGGCGTTAACCAGGGCGGCGTCACCCAAAACTGTTTACCGACCCGGCTGGGCCGGATAAAGCGCTTCCAAGAGTTCTGCCAGTTTTCCGGCCGGGCGATCTGCCACGACAGGCGCGGCTTGCTGCTGCGGCCCTGGAGATTGACAACATCCATGACGAAGCTGTGAACCGCGCGCTTGAGCGCACCGGCGCTCCGGTTATTGGGGAAATAGGCCTCGACCGCGCGCCGCTTGAGCACGACGCCCGACGAGCCGCGCTCGATCAAAAAGTTCGCGACGGCGTCCAGACAGACGGCGCTGGTATGAACCGTGAGATGCAACCAAGATTCAGTCACGGTTTTTTATGCCACAGCGAAGTCAGTGGATCAATTCATCACTGGCCGTTCAGTCGGACACTCTGCCGTCGCGTCGGGAATGCCAGCAACTCTCAATCTGTCATTTCGAGCGCAGCGAGAAATCTCGCCGGGATTTGCGCCGCCGGGTAGAACCGAAGGTTATCGAACTTGGAAATTCCTCCCGCCAAGGCGCAAAGTTCAAAGGAGAAGGGAAAAAATTCTTACGAGTTCTTCGTATCCATAGTTCTCCGAACTTTGCGGCCTTGGGGCTTTGCGGGAGATATTCCGACGTTCCGTTGCAACACGACTGCGCTTTTGGCCCCGCCAGCTTGTCAAAATCGCCGCTTCCAGATATTTAAAATGGCTACTGTGAAAGGAACTGTCAATGAAACTAGCCACAATCAAACCGGACGGCCTCGCCATCGTTCACAACGACACGCTGATCCCCATCGGCGGCGTTTTACCCAAGGGCTCAACCATGATTGATCTGATCGCCCAATACGATCAGATCAAAGGCGCCTTGGCCGATCTCGCCGCCAAAGGCGGCGGGGTCAAGCTCGATGCTAAATTACTCAAGCCGCCAGTGGAGCGGCCATCGAAAATCTATGCCGCTGCCGGCAACTACAAGCGCGGCACCGGCGGACTTGATGCCGGCCGCGGCCGTGGCTCGGCATCGACGATTTCTCCGGAAGAATTACTGGAAAATATTTTCTTGAAACCGCCGTCAGCCATCGCCGGGCCGGAAGACAATATCGTCATCCCGAGAGACGCCGAGTCGATCTTTCCCGAGCTTGAGCTGTGCGTGGTCATCGGCAAAAAAGTGCGACATTTGAGCAAAGCACAAGCCATGGATGCCGTGTTCGGCTACACCATCATGCAAGATGTCACCGCGCGCGGCTTCGGCAAGAGCAAGAACATGGGTGGCACCCGTAGTGTGCGCAAGGGGTTTGAAACCTTCGCGCCCATCGGACCATGGATCACCACGAAGGACGAAATCGCCGACCCGCATAATCTCTGGATGAAATTGTGGATCAACGGCGAGCTAAAACAATCGGCCAAGACCGACGCCATGATCAACGACATCGCCACACAGATCAGTTTCCTCTCGCAAGTAACCACGCTTTATCCCGGCGACTTGCTCACAACCGGCAACCCCGACTCGCCGGAGTTTCAAGAGAAGTTGAAACCAGGCGATGTTTTGAAATCGGAGATCGAAGGCATCGGCGCCATGAATCAAGGCGTCGCCAAAGAAATTTAGTCGCATAACGGATTCAAAAATAATGATACGAATCGCACCTTTTCGCGCCCTCTGCTACAGCCCAAAGAAAATCAAAGACATGAGCAAAGTGATCGCGCCGCCCTACGACGTGATCTCCAAGGAAGAACAAGACAAGCTCTACAAAAAGTCGGTCTATAATTTTGTCCGCCTCGATCTCAATCAAGAAGCGGACTCCTACAACGCCGTCGCGCAGCTGCTCGGCGAGTGGCAGAGCCAGGGGATTCTGGAACGGGATGAAGCGCCGTCGATTTATTTTTCAGCGCACCGTTTCAAGTTAAAAAGCGGCGAGCAGAAAGTCCGGCTGGGCTTTTTCGCATTAACCGAACTGCAAGATTTTGCCACCGGCGCGATCAAGCCGCACGAAAAGACCCTCGACGCGCCCAAGGAAGACCGGCTGAAGCTCATGCTCGCCTGTCACGCCCAGTTGAGCCCGATCTTCGTCCTCTACGCCCAACCGAAACAGACGATTCATAGGATTCTCAGCGTCGCCGTCGAGGGGATGACGCCATTCATCGAAACCGAACTGGATAACGGCGACGAGTTGAAGCTCTGGCGCATCACCGACTCCGCGGTCATCGAAAAAGTCCAGCGGGAAATGGCCGAGCAAACCCTGCTGATCGCCGACGGCCACCATCGCTACGAAGCCACGCTGCGCTACCGCGATCAGCTCCGCGGCGAATGCGCCCCGGGCACGGGCAATGAAGCGTATAATTTTATCTTGACCTATTTCGCCAATATCAACGACGACAATGTCGTCATTTTACCGACCCATCGGCTGGTGCGCGGTTTCACCCACAAGCCGTTTTTGGAACTGGAAGAGGCGCTGCAAACCTATTTTTACGTCGAGCAGCATCCGAAAACCCCGGAAGGCAAGACTTCGTTTTTGAAAGCCCTCAAGAACGCCGCCAGGAAACATCGCGTCATCGGCGCCAGCTTCAAGCGCGATCCGCGTTATTTGATCCTGCGGCTAAAAAACAAACGCATCATGCAGCGCTTGGCCAAAGACATGAGTCCGCCACT
>JBGTCC010000126.1:0-6372 GCA_041749055.1 Thermodesulfobacteriota bacterium
CGGGCGACTCCGCCAATACTCCGCCGCTAATTTCCTTGGTGACGGCGTTAAACTCAACTTCTTCGCCGGTTGGAAGCGTCACAATGTCGGTGTTGCCGGCGTTGACGATGGCGGGCAAGTAACTGCGCGGAAAAAAATGCATCAAGCTATGCATCAGCTCGCTCAGACGAAACACCCGGTCGCGCGACGCCACCCAGTCGGAAATCATCAGATGGATGTCCTGGCGCGCCCGGTCATCGAAGCGAAATTGGAAATCGCGTGTGAAATATTGATTCTTGGTCGCATCGCGGCGCGGTGCGAGAATCGGGTTACCGCCATGATTGGAAAATTCGAAGCCGACAATCTGACCTTGGCGCGTGCGGCGATACTGCCAGCTATTAATGAGTTTCGAGTTCGTCGCGCGGGACGACCGCAGCGTGCCGTAGTCAATGCGGCGCGACGCCAGGTCCTTGTCCGGAGCGGCGATAAGCGACTCTGGCAAAGAGCGATCGATCGGCGGTTTGCTGATAACCTCTTGGGGCTTTTCCTGCGGCTTGGCAGTTTCCACCGGCGCAGCCGGGGTGTGAGTTTCCTGAGTCGGTTCCGGGGGTGCTGGCGGTGCCGGCGGCGTTTGGCAGGCGCCGGCGATCAGCGCTAGGGCGATGCTGGTTAGAGTTATAAGGCGCCGCTTCATAGCTAGTTGCGAGTTTAGCATTATCTACCCCGGGCTGCGATGCTTTTCGCCGGCTATGCCGCAAACCATAAGGCTGCGCGGCGGTCGCCGTTGCGACAACCTCGTAACGATTCGGTAGCTACGGTTAAGCGCCCGGTGCGATGGCACCGGCGCCGCTTGGACAAACCGCAGCGCTCAAGGCATCGGCTTGATGGCTGATAGTTGGCTATGCAAATTACCCGCGGTTATGACAAAGGCCGGGGAGATCGACAGCCCCGCGCGTTCGAGCGCTTCGGCGACCCAGGTATTGCAGGTGCGCAGCAAGCTAAAACTGCGGCGGGCCGGATAAAAGCGGCTGGAGGAGAACAACCCCGGATCTGCGCGCGCACGGCCAGATGATTGTTCGCGTCGGAAAGTTTCGTCGATATAATCGACCATGCGTTCATAGGCGGCCGGGCTCAAGCGCAGTTCCGTGATGGTTGCGCCGCGGTAGAAGTTTTCAACTGTATCTGTGAATCCGACCAGGTGAATGACGCTGCCACTGGACCACATGGCCGCCTTGATGGCGCCGAAAATTCCCGATTGCGGATCGGGGAAGTAATCTTTGTCGCCCCAGCTGAATTCAATAAATTGGGCCATGGGAAAATCCGCCGACTCGGGCATGGTTCTTTCTGCGAGGTCGCTTTTGCGCAGGACGATGGCGGCGTGCCAGGAGTTGTGAACGATCGAGACGGATTTACAAGTCGATTCGTTATTGGCGCAGACCCACGGCGAAACGGTCTGGGGGTAGGCGGCTCCAAGTGCGAGGCCGAGCAGCATTGCCGCTGCGCCCAATGGCAATAATTGCCGCAACCAGAGCATGGCCTCAGCTAGCCTCGGATTATGTCCAAATCAAGTCCCGATCGCTGCAATTCGCCGGCCGCAGCCAGGTAATGCCACCCACTAATCAGCCGGCCGTCGTCGGGCCATTCGTAAACTAAATCCCTCACGTTTGATATAGAATTGCTTGGAGTCCTGGCGCCGGCTCAACTGCTCGATCAGAGCGACGAGCGGCGTCGCTGTGCTGGCATAATCTTTCGGCGCGCCGGCCGCTTTCAGTGCCGCCAACGCGTCCGCGCCGGCAAAAAAGTTGAGTAGCTTGTCGTCGTCGCTGTTGCCGGCAAATTTCATTCTGAATTCTGCCAAGCCGAGGTCGGGGACTTTGACCTTAGTTAATTCCTTGGCCCGCGCACTGCCGACTAAGCGATCGCGCAAATTCGCATCGATGGACTCAGCTTCTTCTTCGCCCCAATAGCCCAAGGCGTAAAGCAGCACTTCGTCGGTGACTTCTTGGTAGCGCGCGCCGACCATGACGTTGATGGCGGCTTGGACGCCGAAGAACTGCGAGTAGGGTGTCACCATGATCGGATAGCCGACCTCGGCACGGACTCTTGTGACTTCTTCGAGCACTGCGGGCAGCTGGTCGAGCTTACCCAAATTCCCCAGCTGAAAGCGAAAATTGGAAATCATGCCGCCGGGCACTTGATGCAACGGATGCAAAGCATCGTATGCCAGCGGCCGCCCCATGGGCAGATTCTCCTGCTTCGCTACGGTGGTAAAGTGGTCGCGTACCGGTTTGACAATCTCCTCGTCGACCATGGTTTGATAGCCCAGCGCACGGGCATTCATGGCGACGTTGAAGAGCGATGGATTGGACGAACCGTCGGCCAGCGGCGGAATCGCCGTGTTGATCGACGTGATGCCGAGTTGGATCGCTTCGAGACAACAAAGCGCGCCCAGGCCGGTGTTGCAGTGGGTGTGAAACTCCACCGGCTTGCCATTGGCTTCGCGCTGGATCAACGGCACCAGACGGCGCGTCGACTCGGGGGTCAACAGGCCGCCGGGATCTTTGAAGCAGATCCGTTCGACGTCGAGCTTGGCCGCTTCACGGGTGCGTTGGACAAAATAAGCGTCGGTATGCTTGGGCGAGATCGAATAAATAATATTCAATATCGTCTTCAGGCCGACGCGCTTGGCGCCGTCGACCGCTTGGCGCCAGTATCTCTGCGTGTTCGACGGATCGGAGGTGCGCAGTTCATGGATGCCGTTGGCGGCCAGCCGTTCCAACCAGAGATCGGCGATTGCCGGCGCGGTGATCTGAAACGCCAGCATGGAGCGGCTGCGAATCGAGCGCAGCGGGGTTTTCCTGATCAGCTTCGCTAATAAGCGAATGCGTTCCCAGGGGTCGTCGTGCAAATCGCGCACGCATTTCTTGTAAAACGCCGATGACATGATCTCGATGGCTTCGAAGCCGGCGCGGTCGAGCCGCTCGGCGATGGGCAACATCATTCCAGTGCGCATGTTGGACGCCCAAAGGCTCAACTGGCCATCGCGCAGGGTGGTGTCGACGAAGTAAACTTTGCCGCGGGGATTCGCTTGGTTCATGGCAATGGGATTGGAGTGATGGAGTAGTGGAGTGTTGGAGTAACGGGGTTCGGCGTTAGCAACACTCCCATACTCCATCATGCCAATTTATACTCAGTCGAGATTCACATACAGCCTGGTCCAATCGCTTGGCGCTGCCGTGTGGCCCTGGCCGGTGGTGTCTTCGGCGAGAAAAACATCGCCGGGATAAAAAGTCATGCTGCTGCCATCGCCGAGGCCGATCTTGACGCTGCCCGTTAGCGTCACCACCCAGCGGCGTCTGGGAGCGCGGTGAAAGTTGACGATGTGGGGGGCGAAGTCGTCGCGAAACAGATGGCTGGTGGCCGGCTTGGTGTCGTTAAAGTAGGTCGCCTTGGCGCTGTCGAGCTGCTCGAAGTGAGACTGGCCGTCGGCGCCGGCGTAGAGTCGGTAGAGTTGCATCGCTGCCTCCCGGATTAGTTTGCCGCATTTTTAGCACCAAACAGGTTGGCTTCGCCAGCGTGGCATAGATGGTAAACTTGGGTGGAACTGCGGGTGGGTTGTTGGCAGTCGAATCCGGTTTGACTGCGGAGATAACGGCTACGCTTAACTAGTTGAGCGCGCCGTTGTCTCCGCAGGTGCGCCGATCAATCGTTTGCTAATGACTGAAAGATGCTCCAGAGGGTGTATAGAACCGTCAGGCCAATAATGCCCCAAACCGCGAGTTTCATCCCGATTGGAAAATCTGACATAAATTCTCTCCTCGAATAATTGCAGTTCCAGCGACCTGCCAAACCAGAGGGCAGGTGGAACGGTTACTAACGCTGTGGCCAAGCAGACCCAGGAGAGCAGCGGTCAGATCAAAAATATTTGGTAGAGCAGGAACATGGGCGGTTGAACGAATCGATCGACATCTTTTCCGGTGCCGTGGGCCAGACCAAGAATCGGCAGGATGGCCGATGCCACCGAGTCAAATCTCGGCGTGGCGGTGAACAGATTATTGACGTTGACGCCGTTATCGTCGTCGATTAGTTCGCTGACTCTGGCGACAGGGTTGGTCCAAGGCGAGCTTGAGTCGGCGTCGTTCAGGGCTGCGGCAATTCGGACTGAGCTGGCCAACAGGAGCGGTAGCAGGAGCAAGTAAATGATCGGCGACCGGCGCATCGAGCCACTGTAGCAGACGGCGATGTTATGGCAACCTGCCCACGAGTTTTCGCCGTTTGGTTCACAGCGGCGTCACGCTCGACGGCGGCTTGCGATGTTTGGTCGCCTGCTCGTAGGCGTAGGCGAACCTGATCATATTGGCGTCGTCGTAGGGGCGGCCGAGAAAGGTAATGCCGGCGGGCAGCTGGTCGCGGGTGAATCCCGCCGGAACCACCACCGACGGTACGTAGACTAAAAACGTGTTGATATGCGGCGCGCCTTTCTGATCGACATAGGGCGGATTGACGCCGTCCTGGATCAAAGTCGGTTGATGCTCCACGGCTTTGTGGACGATGGCATCGAGGCGGTGTTCGGCCATCACCTGCAACAGGTTGGTCATGAGTTCTTCGCGGGCTTTCAGATATTCGTAATTGGCGTCGTTGGACGGCGCGCGTGACCAGCGTTCGCGCGAGCCTTTGACGACCTTGAGAAAGTCCGGCGACTGCATCGCCGCTTGGCGCGAGGCGTAGGGCGGTTTGCCGCCGCGGCCGAAATATTCTCTAAAAGATTCCTCATCGTCGGCGAAGCTGCTGGCGCGTTTGGCCAGGAGCGCATTTAGATTCGCGATGACGATCGGATCGATGATGACAGCCCCCGCGCCCTTGAGATCGCTTACGGCTTTGTCGAACACTTCGGTGATTTTCGCGAAATCTTCGGAGCCCGGTTCGGCGTCATAACCCATGGACTCGCGCAGGATGCCGATGCGCGCCCCTTTGAGGCCGTTCTGATCGAGAAACTTTGTGAAGCTCTCTGGAATCCGGCCGACGCCTCGCGCGGTTACCGGATCGTCGGGATCATAGCCGGCCATGTTATCGAGCAGTTTGGCCAAGTCGGTGACCGTGCGCGCCATTGGACCCAACGAACCGTTGACCGAGGGCCAGCCGGCGTAAACCCCGCCGCGGCTCACCAAGCCGGCAGTCGGACGCATGCCCGAGACGCAATTCCACGTCGATGGCCGGCGGATCGACGCAAAGCCTTCCTGGCCCACCGCGACGGTGCAGAAGTTTGCCGATACGCTGGCGCCCGAGCCGCCCGAGGAGCCGCCGGCGGTGCGTTCGAGAGCGTAGGGATTTTTCGTCGAGCCGAACAGCGAACCATGGGTGTCGCCGCCGCCGAGTTCGCCGAGGGTCGCTTTGCCAATGATGATGGCGCCGGCTTTTTTGAGCTGGGCGACGACGAAGGCATCACGGCCGGGATAATAGTCTTTGAACAGCAAAGAGCCCAAGGTCGTCGGCATCGGCGTCGCGTCGCCCTGGTCCTTCATGACGATCGGTATGCCGTGCAGCGGCCCCACCGGACCCGCGGCCTTGTAGGCGGCGTCGAGACGGTCGGCTTCCGTAAGCGCGTCCGGATTGACCGAAATGATCGCATTGATCGCCGGGCCATTTTTGTCATAGGCCTCGATGCGATCGAGATACATTTGCACCAGTTGACGGCAGGTCAGTTCGCCGGATTTGTAGGCGGCGTGAACCTGGTCGATGGTGGTTTCGAGAATATTGAAAGCCATGGGCAATCTCCTTTGCGAGCTTGACGCACTAGCGACTTCATATGTCACGGCTGTGTCAATGTCCAGATCGCGGTTGCTAGGTTACCGCTATGCGAATGTTGGCAAGGCCCGTCAACTCCGCCGGGAAATTGCCGCAGGTAAGCTAGGAGCGGAAAAACGCTCAAATCCGCTTTTCGCGCTTGATACCGTCAATCGAATCGAACCAAGTAGGATCAATGCTCGACCGTTACGGATTGATCCACCGGCGCGGACAAACAAACTCCGCCGTGGCCGCGGTGAAGGAAGAACTCGATTCCATTGTTCATCGCTAGGCTACTAGGTCAACAACGTCCGCATTTCCGTTCTATCCAGTAATCAAAATGGGTTTTTCTCACCAAACCGGCCGGGCATTTCGCTGCATACCGGCCGGCTGATTCGCTCGATTCCGGCCGGACATTTCGGAGCATTCCGGCCCCGCCCTGTCGGCGTTAAGTCGATGAGCTAAGCGACACTGGGTAGGAAACGTCAAGCGATTCGATTACCCGGCTTTGGCCTGCTTCAACCCTTCGCGTCCACCCAGAGTCAGCAGCTCACTGACTAAATTAATCGCCCCTTCGGCGTCGGCTCGATGCTCCCCTGCGCGGGCGCC
>JBGTCC010000127.1:0-8055 GCA_041749055.1 Thermodesulfobacteriota bacterium
TAAGATAATGCACCACGAAGTGTTCATGACCGTACGCTCGCTTACAGAACATGAAATTGTCTGGGGTATCCTTCGTAAACTCATTCGCCGAGTCGTCATTCCGGCGCAGGCGGGCATCCAACTTTGTTCTCCGGAATTAGCCTGGATACCCGCGTTCGCGGGTATGACGGAACGGAGATAGTCGCTTGATTGTTCAGATGATCGCGACGTATGTTATTTCGAAGAAGGACACGAAGGTTTCGGAAAGTTAATACTCCGAACTTCGGGCTCGACGCGTCATCGCGGTGAAAAGCGAGCTGCATTTACGCTGGAGGATTTATGGCGATACATGTAGTGAATGAAAACAATGTCGAGCAGGTAAAGAGCGGGCGTGGTTTCACCAAATGGCTGCACGTCTCGCCCGGGGGAGCCGGACCGGAGATGATGATTCGGCACTGGGGGCCGGATACGGACATCCCGGTACACAGCCATCCGTATCATGAGATGTTTTACGTCCTCGAAGGCGAGATCGAGGTCGGCGGCACGGCTTATTCCGCCGGCTCATGCATTTACATCGAGAAAGGCACTCCCTATGGGCCGACGCGCGCGCCCAAGGGCGGCAAGGTGCTGCGTTACGCCGAGGCTGGCATTGGCAAATAACGTGGAAGCTTACATCGACGCTGACGGGCTGAAAACATTTTACGTCAAGGCCGGCAGCGGCTTTCCCGTGGTGCTGTTTCATGGCGCGGCACCGGGCGCATCGGCTCAGGTTAATTGGCAGCTCAACATTGCACCGCTGGCCGCCGCCGGTTTCACGGTCTATGCTTACGATCAAGCGGGATATGGCCGCAGTGACAATCCCGCCGATCTGTCCATCGAATATCGCGTCACCCACGCCAAGGCGTTCGTCGATGCCTTGAAACTCGATCGTTATCACGTCATCGGCAACTCCGTCGGCGGTTATATCGCCGCTCGCCTGGCCCTCGAAGATTCTCGCGTCGGCAGGTTCGTCACGACGACTAGCGGCACCTTGGCGCCGAAAGGTTCGGCGCAGTCCCAAGCCTTGGGGCAGAAACACTCCGAAGAGCTGCGCGAGTATGTTCCGAGTCTGGAAAACATGCGCGCCCTGACGCTGGGCACGCTGCACCGCAAAGATCTGGTCACCGACGAGTTGGTGCGAGCGCGTTATGAGATGAGCATCGGCAAGAATCAAGCAGCGGCGCAAGCGCGCCAAGGCGTCAAGCCGCCCCGTTCGCTCACCGACGAACTGCCCAAACTCGATAACAAGACGTTGCTTATGTGGGGCAACCAAGACCGCGGTGTTTCAGTCGAACGCGGCCTGTTGCTGTTTCAACTGATTCCCAACGCCGAGTTCCACCTGTTCGACCAGTGCGCCCATTGGGTGCAGTGGGATCAAGCGGAGCGATTTAACCGGCTGGTCAGCGACTTTATTGCCTGCGATCGGTGAAACTATCGTCATCCTATGCAGAGTTAGTCGACGTAAAATAACTATGTTAACCAGGCTGCAAGCCGAAGAGTTGATTATTACGCGGCTAAGGTTCGGCCGTGAGTCCGACCAGCTTTCAGTCGTCGAGTGCCCTGGCGCGGAACGCGCTTTCGGCTGGGTTTTCCAAGTGACCGGAGGCGATGCCGCAACTAGCGCAACCCTGCCGCGGCTGGTGATCGTCAACAAGACTTCCGGACAGGTGGTCGCGAGCCGCACCGAGTACAAAGTCGAGCAGTTTGTCAGACTTTATGAAAAGCTGTTGTCGCAAAACCAAGCGCGCAGTCGGGGCTGGTGCGGCACTCTGCCGCTGCCCTTCCCATGGTCGTTGTGGCGTAAACGGACGGTCGCGGAACGCGCCAAGGATGGCGGATTTTATGAAATCGGCGGTAAGGGAGCGAGCCATGATTAGAGCTTTGTTCGCACGTGCAGTCGTTGCAGGATTGATTTTTACCGCGGCCGGTGCCCAAGCGCAGGATAAGAAGCTCGAACGGATTCGAGTCGGCGGCGGGTCGACTTCGGCGACGCAGATGGCGATGTGGCTGGCGAAAGAGGGCGGCTTCTACGAAAAGCATGGGTTGAGCGTTGAAGCGATCAGCATTCCGGGCAGTTCGTTGGCTCTGCAGGCGATGCTTGCCGGCGAGTTGCCAATCATTCAGCTCGGCGGCGCGGCGTCCATTCAGGCGAATCTTTCCGGCGCGGACACGATTGTCATTGCGTCGATCGTCAAGAAGTTTCTCTTCTGGATTTATAGCCGTGCGGAAATTACCCGTATGGAGGATCTGAAAGGCAAAGTCTTCGGCACGACGCGTTTCGGTACGCTGTCCGACTTGGCTTCACGATTCGCTCTGCGGCTTTACGGCATCGACCCGGAGCGCGATATCACCATGGTGCAGACCGGCGGTCCGGCGGAGACCGTGGTCGCGATCGCCACCGGCAAGATTCAGGCGGCGGCCTTGAGCCCGCCGGCGACCCTTCAGGCGAAGAAGGCCAAATTAAAAGAGCTGCTCGACATGTCCAAGCTCGATGCCGAGTATCACATCAACGGCGTGGTGACGACGCGGAAATATCTGAAGACCAACGAGGACACCGTCAGGCGCTTCATGCGCGCCTACATCGAAGGCGCAGTGCGCGGTCAACGCGACAAGAATTTTTCCTTGCGAGCCATGGGCAAAGTGTTTCGCACCGACGACCGCGAGCTGTTGGACGAAAGCTACGATTTGATTATCAAAAACAACTTCGTCGTGCCGCCTTATCCGTCGGTGCCGGGGATCGCCAGTCTGCTCAAAGGTTTGGAGCCGTCCAATCCGAAAGCCAAGGCGTCGAAGCCCGAAGAGCACGCGGATGCGCGTATCGTCAGAGAGCTAGACCAGAGCGGGTTCATAAAGACGCTTTTAGCGGAACGCTAAAACGTTCCAATAGTTCCAGTTGTTCCAAAGGTTCCAAGTGGTTGACAGATTTCGGCCCGTTCAAAAGTTCAGGCGTTTAAGGTTCAAGGACAGAGTCCGAACTATTACCCCAACACTCCACTACTCCATCACTGCAAACGACTTTACAGTCGGTAAAACCGTTTGGCGTTGTCGTAGATGATTTTCTTTTTCGCCGCCGGGCTCAGGTCTGTGCGCGCGAAGTGTTCTTTGACGAGCTTTTTCATATCGGTGCGGGTCGCTTCGTGGGGGAAGTCGGAGGCCCAGAGCAGGCAGTCGTCGCCGAGCAGCTCGACGTCGCGTTTAGTCGTGACTTCCTCGCCGCATTGAAAATAGAGTTGCTTGCGGGCCAACAGTTCGCTCGGCAGCACCGGCCATTCCGATGGCGAAACCCGTTGGAGGCGATCTTCGATCTTGCCGATCAAGTAGGGCGTCCAACCGCTGCCGGCTTCAAGAAAACCAAGCCGGAGCTTTTTCAATTTGTTCATCACGCCGGAAAACATGATGTTGGTGAACTGGCGCATCTGCGGGATGACATGGGTCAACGTCGCGGCTTCGTTGGGCACCAGATAGCGGTCGTTGTCGCGCAGCGAGTTGCAGGAATGCACTGCGAGCGTGCAGCCGAGCCGGTCGGCCTCTTGATAAACCGGCCAGTATTGGCGATGGCCGAGGGGCAGCTGTAAGCCATCGGCGGGGAGGATGCCGCCGACCATGCCATAGCGCTTCACTGCCCGGCGCAGTTCCTTGACGGCAGCTTTTGGCTCCTGCATCGGTAACAACGCCATGCCGCGGAAGCGCCGGTCGTGAATCAAGAAACGATCGTTGAGATAATCGTTGTAGGCGCGGCATAATTCGACGGCGTAGGTCGGGTTGCCGATCTGGCCGACATGCATGAAGCGGGTTGGATAGAGCACGGTCAATTCAAATCGACCTTCATCGAGCTTGTCGACCCACTCGCGCCAATCGGGCACGCGAAAGTCGGACGGGCGGAAGTCATTGGCGGGTATCGAACGATGCCAGCCATGATGCGGCGTCAGCGGGAAATACAGCATGGCATCGCGCCGGTTGCGGTAGCCGGCGGACATATACTCGATGATTTCTTCGTCGGTCTCGCGCACATGGCCGTCGGCGTCGATGATGCGCGTAGCATTGCTTTTCATGCTGCCTCCACGAAATTGTTCAGAGATTTTGTCGCACGCGCTGCATTGAGTTGTCAATCCATTGGCGAGGTGCGATCCGCCCTGGGTGTCTCCCGCAAAGGCGCAAAGTGACGGGCGACGCCCGTCGTCCCAAGCGAATGCGTGGGATTTAAGAAGGATTTCTCTCTGCGCTCGAAATGACAACGTTCCCCTTTGCGATCTTTGCGTGCTTGGCGGGAGCTATTCCGATTTCTGGTTGCGAGTCTAACGCGTTCGGCCAATTGCGTTGCCAGTCTTTGGTTTCGCACCGGTAATCATGGACTTCTCTCGATGCGTGCGTTAACCTTATCAGTTCTAAATGGGATATCTGACCGACGAACTCGATGGCGAGACCGCGCCGATAACGCAGAAGCGCGGTCGCACTTATTTTGCCCATGGCGCGGTGCGTTTGCTCGACGCCGGCGATAGCAATGTCAGCGCCCGAGTGCAGGGATCGCAGGTTTATCGAGTGAATTTGGCGGTCGCCGATGGCTTTATCGATTACTCTTGTACCTGCCCGTTTTTCACCGGGGATCTTAACGCCTGCAAACATATTTGGGCCACCGCGATGGCCGCTGAGCTACGCGGTTGTCTGAAGAAAATTCTCGACTCCGACGACCATCGCAGTACCCGCAGTCCCAGCGATCAGCCGGCGGCCACGGCGGCGCGCCGGACGCGTCCGGCAAAAGCGCAGGCACCTAATTGGCAACAGCAGCTGCAAACCCTGCGTCACGCCTTGACGCCGGCGGCGTCGCCGTTCAACGACCGGCCGGCGCCGGAGCGCCAACTGTTCTATCTGATCGATGCCGATTACACCCTGAGCCGGCAAAAATTAACCCTCGAAGTCGCCCGCCGCGAGCGCAAGAACAACGGCGAATGGGGCAAGCTCAAGAGCCAACGGCTCTATTCGCGCGAGCTCGACGCCCTGACCGATCCGGCGGACCGGCGCATCACCGCCATGCTGTTCGGCGCGCGCCAGGACTTGGGCTACAGCTATTCGTCCTACTACGATTCCGCGCCGTCGTTGTTCGCCGTGCCGGAAAATTTGTGGGAACTGGCGCTGCCGCTGATGTGCCAGACTGGACGTTGTCTGTTACGCAGTCCCAAGCTGGACAGTGAGACGCCGCTCCGCTGGGATGACGGTCCGGCTTGGGAGCTTTGTCTGACGGTGGAGCGTGAACCCGACAGTGCGCGCTATCGGCTCGCCGGCTCGCTGCGCCGTGGCGGGGAAGGGTTGGATTTGTCGCAGCCGGTCTTGCTGCTCGCCGGCGGTTTGGTGTTTTACGATGGCCGTATCGCGCGCCTGAACGATCACGGCGCTTTTGCCTGGGTCTCCGTCTTACGCGCGCCCTCGGCGCTGTCATTCGCGGTCGAAGACAGCGAGGTCTTTCTCGACGAGCTGGTATCGATCCCCAACCGGCCGCGCTTGGAGTTGCCGGCCGAATTGCAGTTCGAAACCGTCGCCGGCTCGCCGCAGCCGCGGCTAATGTTAAAACCCGGTAAGCGCAACAATTGGAACAGCGAGCGGCTCACCGCGGAGCTGTCTTTCGACTATGACGGCTTGGTGGTGCCGCACCAGCATGAGGGCGGCGGCTTTTATCAGAAGGAGCAGCGACGCTTGGTGACCCGCGATCTTGGCACCGAGGAAAAGGCGCGCGCCCGGCTCAAGCAATTGGGCTTTCGCAAAGGCTGGGAATACGACCGCGCCGACCTGCAGCTGGCGTCCGACCAGCTCGCCCGAGTGGTGCGGGTGTTGTCCGCTGAAGGTTGGCATATCGAGGCCCAGGGCAGCCTCTACCGCACCGCCGGTGGGCTCACCCTGCAAGTGAACTCCGGCGTCGATTGGTTCGGCGTCGACGGCGCCGCTGAGTTCGGCGATACCCAGGTCGGCTTGCCGCAACTGCTGCGGGCGATCAAGCAGGGCGAGCAGACGGTGCGGCTGGACGACGGTTCGCTCGGTATCATTCCCGAAGAGTGGATGAAAAAATACGGCATGCTCGCCGGTCTCGGTACTTTCGAAGGCGGCGGCATCCACTTCAAGCGCTCCCAAGCCGGCCTGCTCGATGCGCTATTGGCGAGCGAACCGGCGGTTTCTTTCGACGCGGTGTTCGAGCGGGTGCGCCGGGAGCTACGCGATTTTTCCGGCGTGGCGGCGGTGGCGCCCGCCGGCGAGTTTCACGGTGAACTGCGCCACTATCAGCTCGAAGGTCTGGGCTGGCTGCACTTTCTCCAGCGCTTCGGTTTTGGCGGCTGCCTGGCTGACGACATGGGCTTGGGTAAAACCATTCAGGTCCTAGCGCTGCTCGAAGCGCGCCGGGAACTACGCCGCAACGACCCGGAAAACTCGCCGCCGCCGGCCTTGGTGGTGGTGCCGCGCTCGCTAATATTTCATTGGAAACAGGAGTCGGCGCGCTTCACGCCCAAGCTGAGCATTCTCGACCACACCGGCGGCGCGCGGCTTAAGCCCGGCGATCATTTTGACAACTACGATGTCGTTTTGACGACCTACGGCACCCTGCGCAGCGACGCCGTGGAGTTCAAAGATATTCGTTTCGATTATTGCATCCTCGACGAAGCGCAAGCGGTCAAGAATGCCAGCACGCTGGCGGCCAAAGCGGTGCGCTTGCTCAAGGCCGATCACCGTTTGGCGATGAGCGGCACGCCAGTGGAAAATCATCTGGGCGAGCTGTGGAGCCTTTTTGAATTCCTCAATCCCGGCATGCTCGGCACCGCGGCGGTGTTCGGTCGCGCCGGCAAGAATCCCGACGAGAGTACCCGCCAAGTGCTGGGCAAGGCGCTGCGGCCGTTCATTCTGCGCCGCACCAAAGCGCAAGTCGCCCCCGAGCTGCCGGAGAAAACCGAGCAGACGATCTATTGTGACCTCGAAGGCAACGACAAGAAGCTCTACGAAGAGCTGCGCGACTACTACCGGGCGCGGCTTTTGAACAACGGCGCCGGCGAAAACTCGGGGCAGTACAAAATCCAAGTGCTCGAAGCGCTCCTTCGGCTGCGCCAAGCGGCCTGCCATCCGGGGCTGATCGACAAGAGAAAAATCGCCGAGCCGAGCGCCAAGGTCGATACGCTGTTGGCGCAGCTCGAACAGGTGCTCGAGGAAAATCACAAAGCGCTGGTGTTCTCGCAATTCACCAGCCTGCTGGCGATCGTGCGCAGCCGCCTGGATAAACAAAAAGTTCCCTACGTCTATCTCGACGGACGCACCCGCGACCGCCAAGCCAGGGTCGAGGAGTTTCAAAACGATCCCAACGCCAAGTTGTTTCTGATCAGCTTGAAAGCCGGCGGCTTGGGTTTGAACCTGCACGCCGCCGAGTATGTTTATTTGCTCGATCCCTGGTGGAACCCCGCCGTCGAAGCTCAAGCCATCGACCGCGCCCACCGCATCGGCCAAACGCGCAAGGTGTTTGCCTATCGTCTAATCGCCCGCGACACGGTTGAAGAAAAAGTTTTGGAACTGCAAAAATCCAAACGCGACCTGGCCGACGCGATCATTACTGCCGATAACAGCGTGATGCGCAATCTGACGCGGGATGATTTGGAACTGCTGCTGTCGTGAGAAGTGATTTAACGACAAAGAGCACAAAGGGCACAAAATATGGGAGACTTGGCCGCAAAGAACGCAAAGTTCTCAAAGCGGAATTAACGATTTCAGTTGTAGGCCTTCCGTCACTCTCGTGACCATTTTGTGAACTTTGTGCTCTTTGTGGTTGAGTCTCTTCAGTCCTTATTGTTTCCGGGTGATCTCCTTCATTAATTTATGCCAGCCGTCGAGCGCTTCTTCGTATTGCGCCAGGGTGCCGGCTTTTTCCGGATACCAGCGTTTCCAGCCGTAATCTTTCTGGGCAACGCCGAAGAATAAATCTTCGTAGAGTTTCTGGCCGTCCGGGCTCATCAGGAATTCGGTGAACAGCAGCGCGGCGTGGGGCCGCGGGGCCTGGGCGGAAACCGCGGC
>JBGTCC010000128.1:0-3576 GCA_041749055.1 Thermodesulfobacteriota bacterium
CACGGCGCTGCCGTTGGCGAAGGTGTTGAAGATCACACCGCAGGTAATTCCGGTTTTTGACGGCAAGGCGCGCGAGAACGTCGACGAAGTGGCCGCGGCGGTGCGCCGCTACAAAGACGAGACGGTGCTGATCGTCGGCCATATCACGGTTACCGGCGTCATCGCAGCTCTCGGCGGACCGCGGCTGCCGACGATTTGTGACAACGTGTTTTCCGATCTGTTCTCGTTCACGCCGGCGGCCGGTGACGCCGGTTTGCTGCATCTGCACTACGGCGCGGCAGAGGACATTTCGCCGCGCTGCCGGATTGGCCGGCCGGTGGAGTGAGACCGAAAGTTTACGCAACTAAATAAGCGAATTAGCCGCAAAGAATGCAAACTTCACAAAATGTAAACGGGTTTGTCGGGACGGGTTTCAACCCGCCCCCTTGGCCAGGGACAAGAGGTTCGCCTGTCGGCGACGGCGCAACCGGATCTCGGATTGTCTACCGCACAGGCGCCAAGTCGAAAAGGCGACGGGCCGATGCCCGTCATCCCGAGCGAATGCGAGGGATCTAAAGGAGATTTCTCCCTGTGGTCGAAATGACAAGGATTCGGAACTGGGCGTCTTTGCGCCTTGCAATTATTTACGCAAGCGGCGCGGTTTCGATTTCCGTCGCCGGCGTCGCTTGCGCTTGCCAGCGATAAACCAGCAGGCCCAAAGCGATACCGCCTAGACCGACGTATTTCGTCGCTGGGTTCGATAGCGCGATGCTGAGCAAGCACAACGCTGTCGGGGGAATGAAGATGGCGATCACGCCGTACGTTCCGTATGGGATTCGATAGGGTCGCGGCATCTCCGGGCGCTTGATCCGCAGCCAAACTAGAGCGGCGAATTCCAAGAGCAACGCGGCGGCGTAGAGAAACATGTCGACTTCAATCAATTCCTGAAACGAAAATGGCATGAGTAGGGCGACGCCGGCGCTGTTGATGAGAATCGCGCGCCACGGCGTGTCGTAGCGCCGGTGGCTGACCGCCAACGCTCGCGGCAACATGGTTCGCTGGGCCATGGCGAAGGGGACGCGCGCAGAGGTGCAGAGCAGCGCGCTAAACAAGCCTGCGGCGCTAATCAATGCCGCGACTGTGAGCCAGGTGCCCAGCCATGGACCGCCGATCTGCGCGGCGATCTTGGGCAGATAGCCTTCCTTCCACTGATGCCAATCGGTGGCGACCCCCGTGGCCACCGCCATTGGCATCAAGTAGGCCGCGGTGACCAAGATCACGGTAAGAATCATGGCGCGCGGGTAGGTGCGATTGGGCGCGCTGACCTCGCCGGCGCAGCAGCCGGCATTGTCCCAGCCCGAGGTGTTCCATAAAAGCACGCTTATCAACAGCGGCCAGTCTGTGGCCGCGGTGCGCTGGAGCCAATTGGCGGGCGACACTTGCGGTAGACCGATAACCAGCATTACGGCGAAAGGCGCGAGCACTAACGCGGTGAAGACGATCGAAGTGACGCCGACCAAGCGGATGCCACGAATGTTGAGCCAGGTGATGACGCTGATCAGCGCGGCCGCGATCAGCCAGCGCTCCAGTGGCGCCATGTCGCCGCGCAAGTAGGCGAGATAGTCGACGAACATCACCGGATAGAGCGCGTTATCGGCGAAGCTGCACAGCCAGCTCAGCCAGCCTTCCTGAAAGCCCCAGAATCTGCCGAAGGCTCTTTCCACCCAGACGACGTAACCACCGTCCTCCGGCATGGCGGTTGACAACTCCGCGGTCATCAGCGCTGTCGGCAAACTCCAGAGCCAGGGGAGTATGGCAATTCCCAAAAGCACCGCGAGGGGGCCGGCGGCGCCGACACCGTCCTCCAGGCCATAGGCACCGCCGGCGACGCAGAAGAAAGTCAGGCCGACGAGGCCGGGGAGGTTCAAGCCGCGCCGGGATTCACCGTGCGGTGGCGCGTTAGATACGGAGCTTGGCGATGACATGTTGGCGCGCAGCATAGCGAGGGCGGTTTCGCCTTGTCAATGAACCGCGGCACTTCGTCGGGCCATTCCTTTGTCGGCACCGGTCAAAGCTGGTATCTTTCGGTTAACTTTCTTTCACGTCAGTTCTCCAATTATGGCTAAAAGCCGCGCCACCTCTAAAGCCAAGCGATCGATTCGGCAGATAAAGAGCGATGTATTCGAGCAGGTGCTGGAAACCGAGCTCGATGAGCTGACGCGGCTCAAGCGTTGGTGCCACGTTGCGCTCAAGATCGCGGTGATGGTGTGGCAGGATTTTTTCGACAACTTGGTGAAACTCCAGGCGATGGCGCTGGCGTTTAAAACTCTCTTGTCACTGGCGCCGCTCCTGGCGGTGCTGTTCTCTATCCTCAAAGCTTTCGGCGTGCATAATCGTATGGAACCGGCGGTGGCCGAAGCGCTCGCGCCGCTGGGCGACAAGGGCCGAGAGATTACCGCGTATCTGATCGGTTTTGTCGATAAGATGAGCGCCGGCGCTCTGGGCGCGGTGGGCTTGGTGACTCTGTTCATTACCGTGCTGTCCTTGATGGACACCATCGAAGAAGCGTTCAACCGTATCTGGCGGGTGCGCGCGTCGCGTACACTGGCACGAAAGTTCAGCGATTACTTGAGCGCGATTCTCGTCGGGCCGGTGTTGGTGTTCGCCGCGGTGACCATCACCGCGACCTTGCAAAGCAGCGACGTCGTGCGCGCGCTCTTGTCCCTTGACGCTCTCGGCAAGGGGATTCTCATGCTTATGCGGCTGTTGCCCTATCTAACCCTGTGGGGCGCGTTCACCTTTGTTTATGTATTTATCCCGAACACGCGGGTGAGACTGCGCTCCGCCGTGGTCGGCGGGCTGATCGCGGCGATCCTGTGGCAGACCGTCGGCTGGGGCTTCGCGAGGTTCGTCGCGTCGTCGACCCAGTACTATGCGATCTATTCGAGCTTCGCGATTTTACTTTTGTTCCTCCTCTGGCTGCATATCGGTTGGGTGATCGTCTTGTTAGGCGCCCAGGTTGCTTATGCGCATCAACATATTCACTTCTTCCAAGGCGATCGCCGGTTGTTGGCCCAGAGCCCGGCGGGGCGCGAGAAGCTGGCGCTGCACACCCTTCATCTTGTCGGCCGCAATTTTTTCTATGGTTTGGATCCTATGACCGTCACCGAGTTGGCGACCCATCTCCAGATACCCGCGGGAATCGTCAGAGAATTTTTGGATATATTCGCCGAATCCAGGCTGGTGTTAGCGGTCAACGATGGCGAGACCTACGTGCTCGGCCGCGATCCGGAAACCGTCGCCATCAAAGACATTCTCGATTGCGTTAAAAATTCCGGCAAGAAAGCGAAAGTGCCGGAAGATCGCAGCCCGGAAGAAGACGAGATCGACGATCTCCTCGCGTCAATTGACCTCTCCATGACTAACGCCTTGGAGGGGAAGACTTTGCAGAGTTTGATTCTGAGCTTGCCGCCGCCGGAAGCACAGGAGCAATAACGGCAGGCTAGGGTCGCCGCTCATCGCCCGCGGAAAAGATTTTTGAAAAACGAGCTGAAGCCTTTTTCGACAGTTTTCGGCAGGCCGGATTCGTTGAGTTTC
>JBGTCC010000129.1:0-2703 GCA_041749055.1 Thermodesulfobacteriota bacterium
AGTTACAGCCGGAGCCAGGGGCTGTTCGCCGGTCTCTCCCTCGAGGGTACGGGCATCGCCACGCGCGATGATGTCAATGAGGGATACTACGGTAAGCGGGTTACGGCGGACGAGATACTCTCGGGCAAGGTGCAGCCGCCGCCCAGCGCGGGGCCGCTATTGACGCTGCTATCGAAATATTAATTAAAGGAGCGGACCATGAAATATAGGGTAGTGGTGTTAATCGCGGTGCCGCTGTTGGCGGGGCTTATGGGCTGCTCGGCTCCATTGTCGACCCGGGAGAAAGGCGCAGGCATTGGCGCTTTGGGCGGCGCTGCCGCCGGCGGAATCATTGGCAGCGCTGTCGGCCACGGCGGGGCGGGAGCCGCCATCGGCGGACTGCTTGGGTTGGGCTCGGGCGCGCTGATTGGCGATCAGCTCCAGGGCCGGGATATGGAACAGGACCGGCAGCAGCAGCAAGTCGACCGGAATCAAGCAGAGATCGAGCGCCAGCGCCGGGAGATAGAACAGTTGAAAGCGCAGCGCGAGTATTAATTCTGCTTTGACGTCCCATGGTTTCGTGGTTGCGTCGGATGAATCCGACCTAACCTGAGGCATACCGCATCGGCTATTCGTGACCCGTCAAAATTCACCGGTTCGCAGGAAACTGTGATGGCCAATAGATTTGCGGCAGGCGTAAGCCGGTTCAGTATCTTTTGCGGCGCAGTTGCAACATGCTTGTACGCTGTCTGGGCGACCATCAGTTTGGCATTCGAATCGGACTCGTTTCAGCATGATGTCTTGTGGTTGTTTATGTGGTGGTTGGGCGGTCTCGTGGTCTGTTTTTTCACCGTCTGGGGTTTTATCCGCGCCGTAGCCTGGGTTGTGACGGGGTTTATGAAATCGAACACCTCGCCATGAGTTGGGCTCACTTCGATAACTCAAACCAAGATCAAATCTGACCGCTGCATCGGATCTTAACGGCGTGAGAGCCGGGTCGAGTCCACTTGGATTCAACCCGGCCGCATGGCTCTCCGTGGCTGCCTAATCCTATCGCTGGTATTTCGGGCTGCTGTTTTTTAACGTTGCGACCAGGTATCCGATCGTCAAGCCCGCCAATAGGACCAGAAAGATCAGCAGGATTTGGGGCAGAAGAATCTGCCAAAACAGCAGGTGAACCGTGACCGTTTGAGTATTCTGCAGCATGACGATCAGCACGACAAAGCCGAAGAATAGAGCCGTAAGAGTTTTAGGTGTCATGGGTGAATTCCCCCTTTTTGCGGGTTGACCAACGGCTATTAAATGAGCAATTTATCGGCCGCGTCGAGTGAGCCGGCAAGAATCCCTGGTAACCCTTGCCTCGGTGTCTTACACGAGAATCTCCCGAGCGCCCGTCATTTTGTCTTTCGCTGGGGTGTCACTGGAATTACCTGGCGCGCTTGTTAAGATAATTTCTCAAGTTGTTGCGTGGTTAGCCATGCCCTCAATTTGTCACCATTTCAAGATGCCGCATGATAGGCGTGAAAACATTTTCGGCAATCGCATTCCTTTTAGCAGGCTGTCTGATCTACGCGAGTCCCGTATATTCGGTCCCGCTCGACGCTCTCGACGTCACTAAAGATTGGCGCGTCGAGAAAATCAATCTGTCGGGTCACAAGCTTTTCACAGAGGATGAAATGCGCTCCGAGATCTTGACCAAGGAGCGGCCTTGGTACCAATTCTGGGGCGAGCGTCCCGCTTTCGATCCGGTAACTTTCGAAAACGACCTAGAGCGGCTGCGGCGTTATTACGAGGCGCGCGGTTATTACGGCACGGTCATCGAGCATGATCTCGTAGCCGACCAGGACACGACTCGCCTCACCGTAGATATTCGCATAAAGGAGTCGTTACCCGTCGTCGTCTCCCAGATCGATGTGGCGGTGATCGGCGATCTGCCGCCCGCCGAGCGACCGCCTTTGCCCGACTCCTTGCCGGTCAAGCGCGGCGAGGTGTTCGAGGAAGCCGCGTACCAAGAGGCGGAACAAGCACTGCGCGGCGTGTTTTCGCGCCAAGGATTCGCCCATGTGGAGACCTCGCGCAAAGCCGAGGTCCGAATCGATGAGCGCGAGGTTCATATTGATTATACGATCAAGCCTGGGCCGCCGACGATATTCGGCGCAACCGATATTCTCGGTGCCGACAACGTCAATCCAAGTTTGATTCAGCGCGAGCTCGCCTACGGAGCCGGCGAGAAATTTTCTTCCGAAAAGGTCGCCGAGACTCGGGCCAAGCTGCTTGCCCTCGACCTCTTCAGCAGTGTGCGCATCGGCGCGAAGCAAACCGGCGGGCAGCCGGCAGTGGTGCCGATGGAGGTGGAAGTAGCTGAAAAGCCCCATCGGGAAGTTCGCATGGCGGTAGGTTATAGCACCGAAGAGGAGTTTCGCGCCCAGGCGCAGTGGCGTCATCTCACTTGGTTGGGCGGCGGCCGCCAGCTCTCGCTCCAGGCCAAGTACTCTTCGAGCACCATGGGGGCAGGGGCGGAGTTGGTGCAGCCGCATTTCTTCACGCCGCGAACCAAGGGTGTGCTCAGTTTTAAACAAGACCAAGAAAAAGAACAAACCTTTTTGCGCAATGTGACGCGCTTCACGCCGCGTGTCGATCACCGGTTCACCTCAGCTCTGAGCGGCTTTATTGGCTACCGGCTGGAGTACGATAAGTTAAACGACGTGGCGGCGGCGACGGAGC
>JBGTCC010000130.1:0-15531 GCA_041749055.1 Thermodesulfobacteriota bacterium
CCCGGCGCTGGCGCCGCAGGTCACCAGCCGTCCACCGCGGGCCAAGGCGGCGAAGCTCTTCGGCCAATTCTCCCCGCCGATGCAGTCGACCACGACGTCGACCCCACGCTTGGCGGTAAGCCGGCGCACTTCTGATGGAAAATCTTCGGTTTGCTCGGCGATGCCATGGGCCGCGCCGAGGGCTTTCGCTTTAACTATTTTCGCCGCGCTATCGGCTGTGACGATAATGTGCGCGCCCAGTCGCACCGCCAGTTGCAGCGCCGCAGTCGTCACGCCGTCGCCGATACCGCGGATTAGCACCAGTTCGCCGGGTTTGAGCTCGGCGTTGGTGATCAACATGCGCCAGGCGGACAGGAAGTCGACGGCGATGGCCGCGCCTTCCTCATAGGAAAATCCCGCGGGCAGTGGAAAACAGTTTTGCGCGCCTAGCCGGACATATTCGGCATAGGTGCCGTCGAGTGTTTCGCCGAGGCGGAGCGGCTGCTCGCAGAGCGGTTGTCGTTCGGCGCGGCATGCACGGCATGCGCCACAGCCGCTTTGCGGATAAACGCAGACGGCGTCGCCAGCCGTGACGTCTTTGACGGCGCTGCCAACGGCGGCGACCACACCGGCACCGTCGCTGCCGAGAATGCGCGGCAGGCAGGATTGGCTAGCGGTGCTACCTTGGCGAAATTGACTGTCGGAATCGTTGAGCGCGGCTGCCTTTAAACGGACGATGAGATCGCCCGGCGACTGCAGCTGTGGATCGGCCGTCTCTTCGAAACGCAGTTGTTCGACGCCGCCATGGTGATGAATCCGTACCGCTTTCAAACCGTCTCCTCGGAAACTATCATTGGGTTAGTAAGAACAAAATTCGGAATCAAAGGGAAGTAGATTATTCGGATTGCACATTACACTTTTTCCCAGACTGGGCTGGGGAAAAGCGCTTCGCCAGGTCGGTGAACAGCCGCAAGCGAAACTCGGAATATCTCCCGGAAAGGCGCCAAGGCCGCAAAGGCGAGGCGCCGGTGTTCGTCATCCTCGAGCGAATTCGAGGGATCTAGGAGAAACTTCCCCCTCTGGTCGAAATGACAACGATTCGGAACTTGGCGCCTTTGCGTCTTGGCGGAAGGAATGTCCGAATCCGCCAAGCCTCAAATTCTGGAATATTTAAGTAAGCGCCACGCTATGACAACCCTGTTGGTAAATTTTCGCTTTCACCGCAGCGCCGCTGAGGGCGCAGAGTTGAAGCGAATCTGCTTTGCTCCGCGTTTTTCTGCGGTAAAACTCTGGACTGAATGAGTGGAACGGCTAAGCAGAGAAGGAAGTGCCACAGCCGCAAGTAGCCGTGGCGTTGGGATTGGTAAATTTGAAACCGCCGCCGTAAAGACCAGACTCATAATCGATAACCATGCCCTGCAGGAAAGGCGCGCTGGCGCTATCGACGAAAACGTTTAGGCCGTTACACTCCAGGACGGTGTCGCCGGCTTTCTGTTCTCGGTCAAAGTCGAGCTTATAGGAATGGCCGGAGCAGCCGCCGTCGGTTACCCCGACGCGCAAGCCATGCGCCGTGCGATTGTCGCGAGCCAAGAGCTTTTTGATCTGTTCGATTGCGCTCTCGGTGAGCTTTAAATCTAGTTTACTATCGGGATTGGTCATTTCCATAAGTCACCTAGCTTTTAAGGGTAATGCCGACGACGGGGCAAGTCAAGGTGCTGACCTGCGGATCCGATGCTGCGATCAACTATTGCCGATAGAGTGCATTAGACGATCGAGTTATTTCTCGAATAGCGCCTGCACGAAGCTTTCCGCTTCGAATGGCTGGAGGTCTTCGACGTCCTCGCCGACACCGATATATTGGACGGGAACGCCGAGTTCTTCTTGGATGCTGATGATGACGCCGCCTTTGGCCGTGCCGTCGAGTTTGGTGAGGACGATACCGCTGATGTCGGTGGCCTCTTTGAAGACGCGAGCCTGTTGTAAGCCGTTTTGACCAGTGGTGGCGTCGAGGACGAGCAATGTTTCGTGGGGCGCGTCGGGCAGTTCCCGGGTGATGACCCGGCGGATTTTTTTTAGCTCTTCAAGCAGGTGGACTTTTGTGTGCAGGCGGCCGGCGGTGTCGATGAGCAGGACGTCGACGTTGCGGCTTTTTGCCGCTTGCATGCCGTCAAAGACCACTGCCGAGGGATCGGCGCCGGCCTTGTGTTTGACGACATCGACGCCGACTTTCCGGCCCCAGGCGTCGAGCTGCTCAATGGCGGCGGCGCGGAAGGTGTCGCCGGCGACCAGCAATACCTTTTTGCCGTCGTTGCGATACTGGGCAGCCAACTTACCGATGGTCGTCGTCTTACCGACGCCGTTGACGCCGAGAAAGATTACCACCCACGGGCGCGCCGTAAGCCGCGCTCGTTTGGGCGCGGCGACCGAGCCGCGCAACATCTCGATCATGGCGGCTTGCAGTTTGGCCGACATATCTTGGGCGAGGTCTTCAGTATCGCCAGGAAATTGACGGCGTAGTACCTGCATCAACTTGTCCGTGGCCTTGACGCCGACATCGGCGGTGATCAGGCTTTCTTCCATCTCGCCTAAAGACTGTTCGTCCCATTGGCGATTTTGCAAGATCGCGCCGATCTTGTGAACCCAGGTCTCGCGGCTTTTGGTCAATCCCTGTTTGAGCCGCTGAAAAAAAGCGCCGACTGCCATGGTCCGATACTCTGCGAAGCTGGGTTGAGAGTCAAACGACGAGCTGGGAAGCTCGCAACCGAGGTGGGCTCAATTCATGCGCACCGAGACGACTTTGGAGACGCCGGGTTCGGCCATGGTGATGCCGTACAACATCTCGGCCGATTCCATGGTCTTCTTGTTATGGGTCACCAGGACGAATTGCGAGTGGCTGCTCATCTCGCGGATTATATCGTTGAAGCGGTCGAGATTGGCGTCGTCGAGCGGCGCGTCGACCTCGTCGAGAAAACAGAAGGGGCTCGGCTTGGTTAAAAAGATCGCGAACAGCAAGCTCACCGCGGTGAGCGCCTTTTCGCCGCCTGACAAGAGCGTAATCGACTGGAGCTTTTTCCCCGGCGGTTGGACGATGATGTCGACGCCGGTTTCGAGAAAGTCGTTTTCGTCGGTGAGCACGAGCTTGGCTTTGCCGCCGCGGAACAGGCGCGGGAAGATCACCTCGAACTTTTCGTTGATCGCTTCAAAGCTCTCCTTGAAGCGCACCCGGCAGATGCGATTCAACTTGACGATGGTCTGCTGCAGGTCGGCGATGGATTTTTCCAGATCTTCCTTTTGCTGGCTCATGAACTGAAAGCGGCTAGTGAGCTCTTCGTACTCGCCGATGGCGGCCAGGTTGACCTCGCCCATCCGTTCCAGGCGGCCGCGCAGCTCTTCAATGTCGAGCAGCAGTTGATCGCGTGACGGTCCGGCATCGTCCGCCGGGTGGCCGAGCGAAACCAAGTCGGTGTCGTACTTCTCCCGCAGGTTGTCGGCAAGGTGCTGCAAGTTGAGACGCTTTTCAGCGAGCGCCAGCTGAATTCGGCTACGCTCTTCCTGACAGCTTTCGCCCAGTGGGCGCAGCTCCTTGATGGTCTCGCCGATCTCGGCGAGCTGCATGGAGATATTCCGATAATTTTGCCGGTCGGCATGGAGGCGGCTCTCCAAGTCCTGGAGCTCTATTCGGCCACGGCTCAACGACGCCTCGGTTTGGCTCAGCGCCTCGGCGATTTCACCGCGCTGCCTTTGACAATCGGCGCCGCGGCTTTGCCAGCTCGCGATCTCTTGTGTGGTCGCTTCTCGTTGGCTTAGGCGATTGGCGAGATTGACATGGGTGTTCTCGCGTTTTTCCCCTAAGGCGGCATTGCGAATACGCGACAGCGTCACCGCCGCTTCGGCGCTCTCGACGGCACTGCGTAATGCGCCAAAGCTCGCCTGCCGCTCCGCCAGGGTTTGTTCACCGGTCAGTTTATGCGCCGTGCGGGCTTCGATCATTGCGTAATTGCGCTCGAGCTCGTTGCCCAGATTTTGCAACGCCGCCGCCAGATCGCTCTGCTCCTGGCTGAGCGCCTGCAAGGTGCGCCTCAAGCGTTCATGTTCCTGACTGGCGGCGCGGTTCTCATGCTCCAAGCGCACCCGGTCGAGTTCGAGGCGATGAATCTCATTGCTCAGACTAATTTTACGGGTTTGCGCCAGATCGAGTTCAGTTTTGATTTTGTCAAACTCGCTCTCCGCGTCGGGAAGTCGGGCAGCGCAATCGGCCAGGGCGCTGCCGAGTTCGCGAATACGCCGGCGCTGGGCGAGCAAATTGCCTTCCAGGGGTGTGGTGCTGCCGCCGGTGACTGTGCCTGTGGAATCGATTACCTCGCCGTCCGAGGTGACGATGGTGCAGTAATAACCGTTGCGGTTCCAGAGGGCCAAGCCGGCGGTCAAGTTTGGCACGACGATGACATCCGACAGCAAATACTCGGCGATTTCCCGATAGCCGTCTTTTATCGACACCATGTCGAGGAGTGGCGCGATCACTTCAGCTTCGCCGAGTGGCAGGGGCTCTTGCTGGCGGTGGCGCAACTGCAAGGGGATGAAGCTGCCGCGGCCCGACGCCTGTTGCTTGAGGAATTCGATCGACTCGATACCCTCTTCATGGCCTTTGACGATAACGTACTGAAGCCGGTCGCCTAAGACGGCGGTCAAGGCCTTCTCGTAGGTTTCCGGCGCTTCGATCACCTCGGCGACTAGGCCGTAAATGCCATTAGGGGAAACCGCCTGCTGCTTCTTGAGCATGATGGCGCGCACGCCTTCTTGATAGCCCTCGTAATTGCGCTGGAGGTCCTCCAGGGATACGAGTCGCGAGCGATGTTCCTGGATTTCGGATTTAAGGCCGTCGATGAGCTGCTGTTGCTCGTCACGCGCCTGGCTAAGGGTCTGGATCGAGGCGGTGAGCAGAGACGACTCCAGGCTGCGCTCGCGCAGTTCGTCAGCGCCAGTGTGCAGTGCCTGGCCGGTCTCCTCGCGTTGCTCTGCGCACGCAGTCAACGAGGCGATGGCCAGAGCCGATTCGCCTTGGCAGCGCGCCAGCTCGCCGGCAATTTCTGCCTGGCGTTTGTCTTTCGCCAGGCTGTCATTTTTCAAATAGGCGATCTGGTTGGCGGCGTCGATGAGCGCGGTTTTTTCCCGATCGATGTCGTCTTGCAGGGTGCCAATTTGCTGCTGCAGGCCGGTCATTTCGGTCTCGCGCTCGCGCAGAAAGCTTTCTTCGAAGAGCGATAGCTGGATAAAACTGTCTTTAGCTTTACTGAGCTCTTCGATCTCCTGGCTCAGGGTTCTGAGCCGCTCGTCAAACGTGGTTAGGGCGATTCTGGCTTCGTTCTCCGATTGATCCAGTTGTTCGAGATCGCGCCGGTAGAACTCGCATTTCTGCTCCTCGGTTTGGATCTGCGTGCGGCGTTGAAAAGCGTTTTCTTGCTGGGCGCCGATGGCCTTGTCGGCCTCGAGCAGCGACAGGCGCACCGATTCGTTCTCCGCTTCCTTGCCATGGAGTGTTGCCAGATATTCGGCTAGGCGGTTTTCGACAGCGGCGAGCCGCTGTTCTTGTTGGGCGATTTCGCCATGTAAAGCGTCGCGCTGCAACGCGGTAAAGGCGAAATCTTTTTCGCGCAGTTCGGCTCTGAGGGCGCGGTAACGCTCGGCCTTCTTGGCCTGCAACTCCATGGTGCGGATCTGCCGTTCGATCTCGCGGACGATATCACTGACCCGCAAGAGATTTTGTTGGGTGCGCTCGAGTTTTTTCTCGGCGACCACCTTGCGGCTCTTGTACATGCTGGTGCCGGCTGCTTCTTCAATCAGGCCGCGCCGTTCTTCCGGTTTGGCATTGACCAGCTCATCGACCTTGCCCTGCTCGACGATAGAGTAGGCCTTGCTGCCGACACCGCTGCCCAAAAACAGCTCGATCACGTCCTTCAGGCGGCAGGTGATTTTGTTGATGGCATACTCGGACTCGCCCGAGCGAAACAGGCGGCGGGTGACCATGATCTCGCTCAAGTTGCTGTATTCCGCCGGGCTGCGGCGATCTTCGTTGTCGAAGGTGATCGATACTTCAGCCATGCCGGTGGGGGGTAGGCTATCGCTGCCGGCGAAGACCACATCCTCCATTTGATGGCCGCGCAGGTGGCGGGCACTTTGCTCGCCCATGGCCCAGCGCAGGGCATCGACGATATTAGACTTGCCGCAGCCGTTCGGGCCGACCACCGCCGTGACCCCTGGGTTGAACTCCACGGAAGTCTTTTCGGCGAATGACTTAAAACCAATCATTTCAAGACGTTTGAGGCGCATTTTTATTCTATTTTAGGTAATTTTTGGGCAGATTCGGTAAGCTAAATATGCCGCTACTATTTCATAGCCTTCCGGGGGTGTCAAGAATAAATCACAAGATACGGTGGGACCTGTCGACAACTTACCACTATATATTGAATCAACGGATGGCTAACCCGCTTCCCGGAGGGTGAGGCTGTGATAGTTTGGCTTGATGAGCGGTGTTCGGCAAGCGCTAGCGCTCTAGTAGCTCGGTATTCCAGTACGACGCGTCGACCGTATTGAGGAATGGGGTCCACTCCCGGTAACGCGACAGGCTGAAGGTCTCCTGCATGAACGGTGTCCACTGCGGGCGCACCGGATTTCGCGTCAGGAGCATGCCGGCTTGCTGGGGGGTCCGGCCGCCTTTGCGCCGATTGCATTCGTGGCAAGAGCAGACCACGTTCTCCCAAACGGATACGCCGCCTTGGGAACGCGGAATGACGTGATCGAGATTGAGTTCCTGGCGCGGCAGGCGCCGGTGGCAGTACTGGCAGGTCAACTTATCGCGGGCGTAGATATTAAAGCGGCTGAAGCGAACCTGGCGCTTGGGCACGCGGTCGTAGCTCACCAATAGGATCACCCGGGGCACGCGAATGACGCGATTGACCATGCCGACGGTCTCGTAATGGGCGGCGATCGAAAGATCGCTCCAGCTGTCGAAATCGAAGGTTTGATACTGCTCGTTTACCGCTTTGGCGATGCCCTGGTAGAGCAGCACGAAGGCGCGCTTAACCGAAGTGACATGGATCGGCAGGTAGGACCGATTGAGGATCAGGACCTTGGTCTGGAGAATCGAATAACCTGGCGCGGTGGCTGAATAAGTCATAGTCAGCTTTCGTCACGCGGAATAATGGCGATCGGGTCGCCGGTACTCTCGTGAAAATACCGGGCTCCCGCGCCAATGTCAATTTGACGATGGGCCAACTGCGCGCTTCGTCTTGATCTCACCGGCGATTTCTTTTATAAGTCATGTCAGCTATTTTCTTTTTTGCTATTCGTCGGTTGCGCTTATCCCTGCGCGGCCCGCCTCGCACCGCACCCACCGGCATCGCCAAGAGTTTAGTGTCTTCAGAAAACTATGAAACAAGAAATTATTATCAATTCCACGCCCCAGGAAAGCCGCATCGCGCTCGTCGAGGACGGTCTCTTAGCCGAGTTATTGGTTGAACGAAAAGAAGAGATGGGCGTCGCGGGCAATATTTACAAAGGCAAAGTCGCGCGGGTTTTACCCGGCATGCAAGCGGCTTTTGTCGAGATCGGCATGGACAAGGCGGGATTTCTCCACGCCTCGGACTTCTCCGCCCTCGATGACGTCCAACTGCTCAGCCCCGCCGGCGACGATGTCGAATTCGAAGAGGCGCCGGCGCCCAAGCCCAGTCCATCGCGCCATCTGCCTTTGGAGAAGCAGCTTTCGCGCGGCGAAGAAGTGCTCGTGCAAGTCGCCAAGGATCCGCTCGGCACCAAAGGCGCGCGGGTGACGTCGCATATTTCCCTGCCGGGCCGCTACATGGTTTTTATGCCGGGGAATAAGCATATCGGCATCTCGCGGCGCATCGAGAGCGATGAGGAGCGCAAACGGCTCAAGGAAATCGCCCAGTCCTTGGGCACCGAGGACGGGGGCTTTATTCTGCGCACAGCCTGCGAGGGGCTGAGCAAGCGCGAGATTCAGCACGACTTGGGTTTTTTGCAGAAGCTCTGGAAAAGCATTCAGAAAAAAGCCGAAAGCGCGCCGTCGCCATCGCTGATTCATCAAGACCTCGATCTCATCGCGCGGGCGATCCGCGATTTCTTCACTGCCGATACCGAGCAGGTGTTGATCGATTCGGCCAAGGATCATCGGCGCATTGTCGATTTTGCCCGCCACTTTATGCCGCGCTTGAAGTCGAAGATCAATCTCTATGCCGACAAGGAACCACTGTTCGAGCAGCTCGGAATCGAAGAAAAGATCACCAAGGCTCTCGACCCGCGCGCTTGGCTGCGCTCGGGCGGCTACATCATCATCGAGCGGACCGAAGCGCTGACCGCAATAGACGTCAACACCGGCCGGTTCGTCGGCAAGCGCAGTCAAGAAGAGACGATCCTCAAGACCAATCTCGAGGCGGTCCAGGAAGTCGTGCGGCAGTTGCGGTTGAGAAACGCCGGCGGCCTGATCATCATCGACTTCATTGACATGGAGAGAGAGGCCAACCGCAAGAAGGTCTATGAAGCGCTCAAGGAGGCGCTGAAAAAAGACAAAGCGCGCACCAATATTTTGAAAATCTCCGAGCTCGGTCTGGTCGAGATGACCCGCCAGCGCACCCGCGAGAGTCTGGAAAACCAGTTGCTGCGTTCCTGCCCGCACTGCGACGGGCGCGGCCTGATCAAATCTTCGGTGACCGTGGCCTACGATGTCCTGCGCGCGATCAAACGGCAACACGCCGGCATGGATAACGGCCGGAACATCGTCGTGCGCCTGCACCCCGATGTCGCCAACTTTCTCTACGACGAGAAAAACAACAGCCTGGAAAATCTCGAGCGCGAACTCAACCACCGAATCATTATCAAGGCGAGCCAAGAGCTGCATCACGAGAAATACGAGATTTCGGAGTCCTAAGATAAAGAAAGTTTGGCCGCAAGAAACGCAAAGAACGCAAAAAAATCGCCATACAAGGGGCGGGTTTGAAACCCGCCCTCTCAGTTTTTCGGCCAGGCTTGGATGTCGGTGTCTTTGCGCAGTTTCTGCTTATCGTATACTTCGTAGTGGGTGAAGGCGCTGGTCGGGCGGCGCGGCTTGGCCTTCGGCCAACTGCTGGCGTGGCCGATGGGCAGGACCCAGAGTAAACGCAATTCTTATGGCACTTTGAACAGTTCTCTTAACTCCGGCTCCACTTCTTCGCGCACGGACACCCAGACGGTGCCCAAGTTCATGCCGGCGGCGGCGAGCATCATCTGCTGTACCGCGTTGGCGATGCTGGCTTGAAAGAGCTTTTCGCGGTCGGCGGGCTGGCGCGTGGTCAGATAAACTTGCTTGGTGCGCGCGTCGCCGCAGACCAGCACCAGCACGCTGACATCGCCGACATAATCTTTTTTCAATCCCTTGTAATTGACCGGGTCTTCTTTTTTGCGGTCGCGCCATTCTTGGGAATAGATCTCGCGCACCCGTTTCATCTTTTTGCTGTCGCGGGTGACGACGAATTCCCAGGGTTGGGTGTTGGCGCCGGACGGCGCCCAGCGCGCCGCTTCCAAGATATCCTCCAATTGTTCCGCGCTGACCCGGCCGGATTTATAAACGCGTACGCTTCGGCGCATTCTGATGACATCTAGAAGTTGAGCGGTTTTCATCGGTGTCGCCTTCCTGGGAAATGTTTCATCTCGGTGCGAACTGATAAGGCACATCGCGGTGGTTTTAAAGCACGGCACGATGATTCCAACTGAATCATTCCATGATCTATAGCATTAACCCGTTGTTTTCCAATCTCGTGAACCCGCGGCAGCGCGATCTCCATCCGAAGAGTCGATCCAAGAAGCGCTTGTGCCCTGGCTTTGCCATGGGTTCTTTACCCAGAGAATGTGTTTGACTCAAGTTCCACGAATGGATACTTATGTCGTGGTTTAATTTGGCGTCGGGGTGCCTTTGGCGTTCGTGTTTCGCGCAAAACGAGCCGCGGGCTCGGCCGTAGGCCAACCGGGGTGATTCTGCAATGATCTCCATCCGAAAACTCTGCAAAGACTTCCCAGTCGCCGAGGGCAAAGTTGCGGCGCTCAAGAGTCTCGATTTAGAAGTTGCCGAGGGCGATTTCTTTGTCATCGTGGGTGCCAGCGGTTCAGGAAAAACCACGCTGTTGCGCTGCGTCGCCGGATTGGAATCGCCCGATCAGGGTGAGATTCGCATCGCCGGGAAAACCGTGTTCTCCGACACGCCGCCAACTTGGGTTTCACCCCAGGAGCGCCGGTTCGGCATGGTCTTTCAATCCTACGCGGTTTGGCCGCACCTGACAGTTTTTGAGAATGTCGCATTGCCGCTGCGTGAAGGCGCGCAAAAAATTCCCCGCCGCGAGGTCAACCAACGCGTTCACGAAGCGCTGAGCATGGTGCAGCTCGACGAGCAAAAAGACCGATCCTCAACGCTTCTGAGCGGTGGTCAACAGCAGCGGGTCGCATTGGCGCGGGCCATCGCGGTCAATCCCCGGGTGCTGTTGATGGACGAGCCGCTCAGCAATCTTGACGCTCGCCTAAGAGAAGACGTGCGCGGTAAAATCCGCGAGCTGGCCAAACAGTTGGGTGCCACGGTCTTATACGTCACTCACGACCAGGTCGAAGCGATGGCGATGGCCGACAAGATAGCAGTCATGAGTTTCGGCAGGCTGCTGCAACACGGCGAGCCGATGGAGCTGTACCGCAAGCCCAACTGTGCCGAGGTCGCTGACTTTTTCGGCTCGGTCAATTGGCTCCCCGGCAGACTTGTCAAGCCAAATTTCATTGAGACTGCAATCGGCGGTTTCGAGGTTTGCGTGCGCGGCGATCTCAGCGCGGAAGTGCTGGTGGGCTTTCGACCGGAATGTTTGGAGTTCGCCGATAGCAACACTCCTGCGGAGCAAGACTGTTTCGCTGCGACGCTGCGCTCAAGCACGTTTCTCGGCGACCAATTTGTTTACGAGGCGGTTATTAAAGATCAGCTGCTCATCGGCAAAAGCCGCGTCGTGCCGGCGCGCGGCGCCCCAAAGCTCCAGCTGTTTGTCCGGCCTGCCGATCTCATGGTGTTTCCACGTTCGGAGGTCGACGGTCAGTTGTCGTCGGTACCGCCACAAGTTCAGGCCGTTGGGTGAAGTACAGCCACGCTCGGGTTTGACAGGGAGAAAGAATCGAAGAGTGATTGGCGTGGCGCAACTCGAAGGGCGGTTGTTTTGGGCTTTTGACGTCTGATGGGTTGACTATGGAAGCCATTCTAAGAATGCCTCGTTACTTCGCGCTCCGCTTGAGCACCTCGCCACTGCTACTGGCGCTCGCCCTCGTGCCGATGTTTGTGATCCTGATTCTGGTCGTTGCCCTGGTGTGGATCAGCTTTCAAACCGGCATCGTCGGCACCGCACACGCGACCTATACGTTAAAAAATTACGTGGACATCCTCGGTGATCCGTTCGTGCTCAAAGTCGTCTGGAACACGGTGATTTTTACCCTGTCGACGACCTTTACCGCGTTGGTGATCGGCCTACCGATCGCCTGGTTGAGTGAACGGAGCACTCTACCGGGCAAGGGACTGGTTTATACGATTATGACCCTGGGGCTTTTGATCCCGGGAATCTATACTGCGATGGGCTGGACCTTCATTGCTCATGTGCGCATCGGCTTCCTAAATCGCTGGCTCATGGATGCCTTTTCCTTGGCTCAGGGGCCGATCAATATTGCCACGCCGGTGGGCATGGGTTTCGTGCAGGGCCTCAACCTAACCGCGCTCGCTTTCATCTTAACCGCGCAGATGTTTCGCGCCATGAATCCGTCCCTTGAAGAGGCGGCGAAGATTCACGGCCTGAGCTTCATCGGTACCCTGCGCCGGGTCACTCTGCCGCTGGCATTTCCGGCCATCCTCGCGGCGTTTATTTACATGCTCACCATCGGTATTGCGACGTTCGATGTCCCCGCGATCATCGGCCTGGGCAACCGCATCTACATGCTCAGCACCTACGTGTATTTGAAGGCCAATCCGCCGGACAGCGGCCTGCCGCAGCATGGCGTTACCGCCGCCTTGGGCACGGTGATGATTCTTTTGGCCCTGGTGCTCACCTGGTGGTACAGCCAGGTGCTACGCCAGGGGCATCGCTACGAAGTGGTGACGGGGAAGGGCTACCGCCCGGCTTTGGTCGACCTCGGCCGCTGGTCCATCGCCGCCTGGGTTTTTATTGGGCTGTATTTTCTCGCCACCAAGTTAATTCCGTTGTTGCTGATCGCGTACGCGGCGTTCACGCCTTATCTCGCGCCGCCGTCCTTTGAAATGTTCAGCAAGATGTCGTTCGCCGGCTTTTACAATCTAAACTGGGATCTGTTCTGGCGCGGTTTTTACAATACCGCATTATTGGTAATCACCGTGCCCTTGATCACCTTGCTCCTGTCTTTCAGTATTTCCTGGCTTATCGTGCGCTCGCGCAGCCGCCTGCGTTACGCTTTGGAATTCGGCGCGTTTCTGCCCCATGCGCTACCCGAAGTGATTATGGCCATCGGCGCGCTCCTGTTAGCGCTCTTCGTGCTGCCAAAATTTATTCCGCTTTACGGTTCGGTGTGGCTCATCGCCATCATCTATGTGATCTCGCGCATCGCCTTCGCCACTCGTGCGCTCAACAGTTCGCTTTTACAAATCCACAAGGAACTCGAGGAGGCGGCTTACACCTCAGGGCTATCGCCAGTGCGGACTTCATGGCGGATTTTGGTGCCCTTGCTACGCCCGACACTGATGTCGATCTGGATCTGGTCGGCGATTCTCGTCTACCGTGAGCTCACGGTGGCGGTGTTTCTCATCAGCCAGGAGAGCATTACTTTGCCCGCGGTAATCTGGAGCTATTGGTTTTCCGGGTCGATCAATCAAGCCGCCGCTGTGACATTGTTGATGACCGCCTTACTGATGCCACTGATTTTGGTATTTTGGTGGTTCGGCCGGCGCCAAATTATGCCGGAGTCATAAACTGTTCGGTAAGAGATTCAGGGTTAAGTCGAGATGGTCTCAAAGAGTCTTGCGAATGAGTAAATTAGAAAGGGAGGGCTAAAGGATGCTTTATCGAAGGAAAATCAGCGCGATATCGACGGCGGTAACTTTCGTTGTCGGTTTGATTTCGATTATCTGGATTAACGCCGCGGCGGCGGCTGAAGGAGGCAAAGGGGCCGCGATCGCAGAATTGATCAAAGCCGCGAAGAACGAACCGACGCTCCGAGCGCAGTGGGGCGCCGATACATTGGACGGCGGCCCTGGGCTGCAAAAGATTGTCGCCGCGATGAACAAAAAGTACGGTTTTAACATCCAGCCGTCTTTTACTCCCGGCGCCAACATGCAGGGCATGATGGGTAAAATCACCCGCGAATTGGCCGCCGGCCAACCGGCGAGCAGCGACGTGTACTTCGGCAACCCGCAATCGATGCTGCAGGCCATGGATGCCAAGTCGCTCAAGTCGACCGAGTGGAATTCACTGCTCGACAGACCGATGCAGAAAGAGGCGGGTTTCGATCCGATCGTGCCCGGCAACATCGGCATCGCCATGGCTTCCACCTTGGTCGGAGCCATCTACAACAGCAATTTGGTCAAGGGAAACGATATTCCGCGCAAGCTTGAGGACTTGATGCACCCCAAGTGGAAAGGCAAGATCGCGTCGACCCCGTACGCCGCTGGATTTCGCGAATTTGCCATGCCGGAGCTTTTAGGCAAAGAAAAAGTCATCGACTTTGTCAAGAAATATTCAAAGCATATCGGCGGCCTGATTCGTTGCGGCGAGATGGACCGCATAACCAGCGGTGAGTTTCTTATACTTGGGCTGGCTTGCGGTGATCAGGAAGTAAATATGGCGCTGCGGCAGAACATACCACTCGGTTACGCGATCATGGACGACGCCACGCTCTCGCACACCCGCTATGCGGGCATTCCGAAAAACTCCCGGGCGCCGAATACGGCTGCTTTGTTCATCGCGTTTCTCCACACCGTCGAAGGCCAGAAGTTAATGTGGGATATCGATGGGCTCGATTTCCACCTGTACTCGGAATCGAACCAGAAAAAGAAGCTGGATGCGGCGAAGGCAAAGGGTGCGAAGGTAGTTATCAGCTCGCCGCAGTGGCTCAACATACATAAAAACTACAGTGCGACTCAGACCGAGCTTGAAAAGATTCTTCGCGGCGAAGCGAGCTAGGGTACTAACGTCGTTTGAGGTCGAAAAGGGGCGGGTTCAACCCCGCCCCTTTTATATTTCAGCTTGTCTAGCGGATATGCCCCGGGCTTAGTGGTATTCCGCGCCGGGCAGCGGGTTAGCCACCGCTTCTTCTAACGTAGTCGCGCGGCTCCATTCATTGGCCGGGCGGCTCTTGCCGTCGGTGCCGATCTGATCCATGGCCGCGTAGATTTCGATCTTGTAGCCATCGGGATCGTAGAACTCGACGCCGGGATTGCCGCCGGGACCGCGCCGGCCTTCGTAGAAAATCGTCACGCCCTTGGCCTTCAAGAAATCACGGATCTTGAATAGCTCCGAGACGGTGGCGACTTCCAGCGCCATATGATCGAAGCCGACTTCGCCGCGCTTGGGCAGTTGGTTCTTTTCCGTCGCTTGCATCAAGGCGATGGTGTGATGGTCGTTTGCGTTGCGGAAAAACACCATGCCGCCCTCGTTCTTATCGGAATACTTAAAGCCCATGATCTCGGTCCAGAACTTCGAGGTGCGCTCGATATCACTGCATGCGTAAACGATATGGCCGATCTTCTTGATGTTGATGGGAGACTTCTCTGACATAACTATGCTCCTTTCGTCTGCAATGCGGCGAATTACGCCGGTATTTATGGTAGGCGATTTCTAACACGGAAAATTCGCCAAGGCAAAGCTAAATCGATGGCTAGCGGCCCGACAACTTGGCGACGATCTTGCTGCTATAATCGCGCACGCTGGCGAGATTCATCGACCGGCGCTTGAGGATATCCAAGCGGATCATTTTCCACTGGAGACTTTTGGCCAGGGATTTCCGTTGGCCTTCGTCTTCGACATGCTTGAGCAGATCCTCAAGGATACGGATATCTTTCATCAGTTCGGCTTCCGGCGGCAGCACATGGGCGTTCTTCAAGACATGGTAGGCCATGCGTAAATCCTCCGGCACGTCGCTGTGATCTTCGAGTTCCAGCGGCTTGCCCTTGCCGGCGAGGTCGTCAAATTCGCCTTTGCGCTGGGCTTCGAGGATGCGCTGTTCGGCTAACCGTTCGATGAAACCGACTGCGCCGGTGGGTTGTGCAGGGCGTTTTATTGTCATGAGGATAAGCCGAACGGTCAGTCCGTTTTACCGCGAAGTGTCCATAAGCTTGCGCTCGCATACAGAGCATGAAAATGGTTGGCACTCCTAGACATGCTCCCCTCCTCGATTCGTCATTCCCGCGCACGCGGGAATCGTGCGCCCGTGAGGGCGCCATATCAGCACGGTGAAAGTCCGTGTCGGAGTAAGCCACAACTCCGTAGCCGAAGGCAACTGCGTCGCCGCGAGGCGGGGTGGAAA
>JBGTCC010000131.1:0-5957 GCA_041749055.1 Thermodesulfobacteriota bacterium
GGTTCCGTCATACCCGCGAAAGCGGGTATCCAGGCTAATTGGGCGCAGACCAAACCTGGATTCCTGCGTGCTCGGGAATGACGCGTCAAGCAGACCGCCTATGGAGGGAATCCCATCCATTTTCATACTCTGTAGACAAGCGTAGGCTCATGGACAATTCGTGGTGCCAACTTTTTTTTTGATGGGAGTCATATCATGGAACGGACCCTCGCCGCTTGGCCCAACAATAAAAAACTCGTAGTCATGGTGACGATCATGTTCGAGGTCTGGTCCGACGGCAAAGCGCCGCCCTACTCGCCGATGACCACGTCGCTCAAACCGGGGACGCCGGATTTGTTAGGGATATCCTGGTCGCAGTATGGCGGCAAGACCGGCATCTGGCGTTTTTTGCGCATCCTCGACGAAACGGAGATCAAAGCGACGGTCTCCTTGAATGCCAAAGGCGCCGAATTGTTTCCCGACGCGGTGCAAGCAGCGCACCGGCACGGCCATGAAATCGCCGGCCATTCTTACACGCAGGATATTGTCCTGCCCTATCTGACAGCCGCAGAAGAGCGCGACGTGATTGCGCGCTGCGTACGGATCATCACCGACGCGGTCGGCGTCGCTCCGGTCGGCTGGTTTAGCCCGGTCGCGGCGCCGACGGTAAACACGGCGCAGTTTCTCGCCGAAGCAGGCTTCATTTGGCATGGCGATTATAACGATAGCGACCTGCCCTATGCGCTGGAAACCGGCAAAGGCCGGCTCGTCGCCCTGGCGCACAGCGACTTCACCGATAATCGCACCCTGCGCTCCAGCCCGCGGGATTTTTTCAACGTCTACAAGGACACTTTCGACTATCTCTACCGACATGAAGCGCCGTCACTGCTCAATCTAACGATGCACTGCCACTTCGGCGGCCGGCCGCTGATGGCGGCGATGCTCTATGAACTGTTGCATTATATGAAGGGTTTTCCCGATGTCTGGTTCGCCCGCCACGACGAAGTGGCGCGCTGGGTGCTCAGTCAATAACGTTAAATTCAGAACTCAATGCCGATTCCCTGAGTCCGCGCCAAAGTGAATACTTTGCTGGCGATGGCAACATCGGCGATGCCCTGGCCCGCGTTGTTCTTGAACAGCGTGATCTGTTTCGCACTGGTGCGACCGGGAATCACGCCGTTGAGCAGCGCGCCGATTTCTCCGACGCGCTCCCAGGTTAAGAAGCCCGCCTGCACCGGATCGTAAAGATCGCCCTGTTCATCTTGAATCGCTTGCTCCAAAGAATTGACGACGATCACATCGCTGCGCCGAATCGTCGCATCGTCCAATTCGCGCCGCTTCGACGCCGCGATGCCGGCTTTGACCAATCCGACATTGCCACCCATGATCGAGGTCACATGGGTTCCTGCCTGCAGCCAGTCGCCGTCGAACACCGCCACATTGGAATTGGTCGCAGTCAACACGACATCCGAATCCACGACCGCATGCTTTGCGCTGGTCACGGGTTCCAACTCGCATGGAACGATTTTTTCCATCATGCGGCAGAAATCGCTGCGCGTTTTATCTGTGCGGCAGAAAACTTTAACCCGCTTAAACTGTCGCACTTTAGAAAATGCTAATAAATGATACTTTGCCTCGCCGCCGGCGCCGAGAATGCCGAGAGTCGACGAATCCGTGCGCGCTAGAGAGCGAGTACCCACCGCGCTCGTCGCAGCCGTGCGCATAGGTGTCGGCCGCTCAGCCTCAATCTCGGCCAGGCCGATTCTGCCGACGATAATTCCCATGAGCGAAGCGTCTTTCACATCGAACAACACAGTTACCGGTCCGCCCATGCTGTGGTAGGTCTGCACGTCTTTGGAGACCGCGACATGTTCAGCGTGGGCGAGTACGCCAATGCCGCCGAGACTGGGCACCCCGCCGGGATGTACGCTGACGCGGACACCTTCCGGCGTGGTAATGCGACGGCGGGGTGCGTTCAGTTCCGGGCTCCTGCCAAACTCACGGAACCCCGACTCCACCGCATCGATCGCCTCATCCATGGTCAACAAGCCGGTTACATCTTCCGCACGAATCAGAAAAGCCATCGTACCCCCAAATAAAGAAAGCCAAGTGATACTACATCATTTATTCCGTTGACAAGAAACCGACGGATGCCTATCGTCGGGTTAGTTCTGAGCTTGCGGAGATTCAACAATGATCATTCCATGCCAATTCTCTGGTTTACTCACTGCGCCATTGCTCGGCGTGTTTTATCTAGCGTTATGCCTGCCTGCGGCAGCGCAATCGATCGACATCGAGGCTGGGAAAAAAGAAGGCAAAGTTATCGTTTACGCTGCCGTGCCACCGCAAACAATGAAAGTAATCAACGATCCCTTTGAAAGAAAGTATGGCATCAAAGTCGAGTACTGGCGCGCGTCTGCGACCGGCATCTTAGAACGGGCACTCAACGAATGGCGCGTCGGCACAGCGCCCTTCGATGTCGTCGAGGGTAACAAAGGACCCCAATACATTCTCAAGTCAGAAGGAGTTTTCGCCAAGTATCAGCCGCCCTCGGCGGCCAAGTATTCCAAGCAACTTCTCGAGAACGACCAGCTTCTGACACCTTGGCGATTCAACCCGATCAGCATTCTATTCAACACCACCATGGTAAGCAAAGAGGACGCCCCTAAAAGTATTCAAGAGCTTCTGCTCCCGAAATGGAAAGGTAAGATCGCCATTCCCGATCCGGCTCGCCACACGACAACGGCGCAGTTTCTTGCCGATCTCGATAAGTATGACGGCATCAAATGTCGGGACTTTGCCAAGAGTTTGGCGCGACAACAACCTTTCTTGGTCGAATCCTTTGCGCCCATCGTGAACACAGTCGTCAAAGGTGAGGCGGCGCTGGGCCTGACCTACTTGAAATATGTCGGCCAGTATAAAGGTCCCATCGATTACGCCCGTTTGAATAAGTATCTCGCCGACGTGAATTATCTCGGACTAAGCCGCAAAGCGCCACACCCCAATGCCGGCCGGTTATATATCGAGTACATCTGTTCGCTGGAGGGGCAAAAAGCCATGGCCGAAACGGCGGAGTTCGTACTTTACCCGCAGGTGGCGCCCAGCTTCGCGGGCGCCGATCAAGTACCGCAACGGACGGTTTTTATGGAAGAGCCAACGGCAGAAGAGTTCAAAAAACTGCGCGACGAGATGCGCCAGATTTTTCTCGATAACAAATAAACACTGGAACACTCGGTCAAGTGCTAAAACTCGCAGCGAAAGATCCCGCGCTGGCCGCGCGCTTCTTCGACGCCGACCTCCATGGCGCGAATCTTCGCGCCAGGGAATTTTGCTTTCACTTGGCGGCGAATCAACTTGGCGACATGCTCGGCCAATAATTCGGTACTCGTATTGATCAGCGGCAAGAGAATCACATCGCTCTTCGGCAATATAATCTTCTGCGCTTTGTAACGGATTTCGAATTCCTTGGCGCGTCTGCGCACGTCAAGGTTCGGGCTATTGCCTTGAATCATCGTGCGGTGATCGAGGGCGTCGCAGATGCGCTTGATCAGAGGCTTGAAGGTTATGAAATCCAACACCACACCGGCGCGATCGAGTTCTCCTTCGATCTTCACCGACACCTGATAGTTGTGCCCATGCAGCGGTTCGCGCTGACCGTTGGCGAAAATCAGAAAATGCGCCGAGGCAAAATTGAAATAATCCTTGGCGACTTCGATGCTGAAAGTGCGGGACATGGGCGCGAAGTTAACCAAAAGCGGCCACCCTTTCAAGCCGCGTCACCGGCGCTTCAGGGTGAGTTCCGGTGGATGGGTAAAAGCCGGCAAATTTTTACTTGCAAGTGAGCAACGGAAGAGTTAGGTGAAAAGGCCATGTTGCTCCGAGATGCGCTGGGCGTTACGCGCGGCGAAATGGTTGCGCTGATCGGCGCCGGCGGCAAGACAACCACCCTGTTTCGCCTCGCCAAAGAACTGCGCGACCAGGGTTGCAAGGTCCTGGTCACGACGACCACGAAGATTTTCAAACCGACTAAACCGCATATCGACCGGTTATTTCTCGTCGACGATGTCCAGGCTCTGCTCGACGTCTGCGCCGGCATCGCCGCGCCCACGATCATCGGCGCCGGTTGCGGCGTGAATCCAGAAGGCAAGCTGCTCGGCATGCCGGCCCCATGGCTCGATCGGTTAAACCGAGACGGCGCATTCGACGCGATCTTGGTCGAGGCCGATGGCGCGGCGTCGCGCTTATTAAAAATCCCGGCGGCAGGCGAACCGGTGATACCGGAGAGTTGTCAAACCACCGTATGGATCGTCGCAAGCAAAATACTTGGCCGACCTCTAACCGACGAATGGGTGCATCGCTCGGCACGGGCGCGCGAGCTGCTGGGCTTGCCGCCCGAAGCGCGTGTCAGCGAAGAAGTCCTTCTACAATTGCTCCAACATAAAGATGGCTGCTTAAAGGGAATTCCGACCGCTAGCCGGAAACTAGCGTTGATCAATCAAGCCGATAGCGCGGCAGAAATGGCGGCGGCCCAAGCGCTTGGGGAAAAACTGCAACGCTTAGATTTCGCCAGGGTCGTCATCACCAGTTATGCCAGCGCCGAACCGATCATCCGCGGCATCGCCGATTAAAACTTAAGACAAGCCAACATGATTTCCGCTGTGATTCTGGCCGCCGGCCGCGCCGAGAGAATGGGTGAACCGAAGTTATTCTTACCCCTCGGCGGCAAACCGGTGCTGCAATGGGTTTTGGAAAGCGCCCTCGCCGCCGATCTCGACGAGGTGATCTGCGTTAGCCGGGAGTTGGAATCGGCAAAGCGCCAGATCGATATCGTCGACGACCGATTGTTCTGGCTGTGCAACTACGCCGCCGACCGCGGTCAGAGTACCTCCGTGATCGCCGGAGTGTGGGCCGCCAATGCCGCCAGCAATGGCGTGATGTTCTTATGCGGCGACCAGCCGCTGGTACGGCCGGAGCTGATCGACGCGCTGATAGAAAAATTTGACGAGACTTCGGCATGGATTGTCGCACCGAGTTTCAAGGGCGAAGTACGCAACCCAATATTGTTCCATCGCAAACTGTTTCCCGAATTACTCCAACTCACCGGCGACCGCGGCGGCCGGCTGCTCCTTGACAAGCACAAACGCAAAACCGCCTTAGTGGACTGGCCGGAGGAATTGTCATTTCTCGATATCGACGTGCGCGAAGATTACGAGCGGCTCAAACAACTGGCTTAGACTCCGACGTCTCGGCCCACCGCTTCCGAAATATGTTTGAGGCCATCCCGTTGGAGCAAACGCAGTAAGCCTTTGTTGATGCGCTTCACCGCGCCCGGCCCTTCGTAGATCCAGCCGGTATAAATCTGCACCGCGTTGGCGCCGGCCTTGATCTTTTCGTAGGCATCGTAAGCATCGAAAATACCGCCTACGCCGATGATCGGCAGCCGCCCGCGGGTGGTTCGATAGATGTGTGAAATAAATTGCGTCACCATTGCCGTGATCGGCCGGCCGCTCAAACCGCCGAGCTCGGCACCCTTGGGCGATTTCAGTCCCTCGCGTTTGAACGCCGTCGCGTTGGTGGCGACGATGCCGGTGAGCTTCACCTGCTCGACGACATCGATGATCTCGTCGACTTGGGCAAACTCCATATCCGGGGCGATTTTGACGAAAACCGCTTTCGGGTCGATCTTCGCCAGCGCCGCCAGTTGCATATTTTTCTGCTGCACCGCCGAAAGCAGTTCGCGCAACAGACCTTTTTCCTGCAAGTCGCGCAGGTTCGGCGTATTGGGCGAGCTGACGTTCAGGGTAAAAAAGTCGCCGTGGGGAAACAGCTGTTCGAAACAGGAGAGAAAATCGGCCACCGCGTCTTTGGTCTCGACGACTTTCGTCCGGCCGATGTTCATGCCGAGGGGAATCTTGGGCAACCCGTTACGCGCGCGCAAGCGGTCGAGCTTGATGGCGATGGCTTCGGCGCCCTCGTTG
>JBGTCC010000132.1:0-10324 GCA_041749055.1 Thermodesulfobacteriota bacterium
CGTGCCTTCGGCATAGGTTAAACTATCGGCGATCTCGAAGGCGTTGCGCTCGGGGACCGCGACATATTCGGCGTAGCCGCCCCAACGGTGCAGGCCGATATGCTGGCTCGCCAGACAGTTCGCTTCGAGGCCGCGCGCGCATTGCTTGCATTGGCCGCAGCGGATGATCGAGATCGTCGCGACGCGGTCGCCGATCTTGAAGCGTGTGACCCCGCCACCGACTTCGACGACTTCGCCGGCCGGATCGACGCCGAGCACATGGGGCATCTCGATGGTCACCGGATATTTGCCGGCGCGCACGACGCAATCGAGGGTGCGGTTGACCGACACCGAGTGGACTTTGATGACGATCTCGCTGGGCGCTGCTTTAGGTTCGGCAACCTCCGCGTAGCGCAAGACTTCCGGACCGCCGAATTTGTTGAGGACGATGGCGTTCAAGGTACCGTCTGTTATGGACCGTTCGCGGCTACGGACATAAAGTTATATTGAACCGCTGAGAACCCTACCCGACGGGATGCTAATCCTCTCGTCCTAACGCCCGAGCGATTGGAAGAAGCCGGATTTGTCCCGCTCGTTGTAGATCGATGGATCGATGAACTCCTCAGCTTTGCGTCCCTTGGCGCGCGGGTCGGTTTCAGCGGTTTCAGAAATAATCGTTTCGATGGCTTTGAAAGGAAGGCGCGGCGGCCGTTCGATAAAATTCGTGGCGTATTCGTAGGAGGACTCCAAAGTTTCCCGATCTTGCGTGCGCGTCCACTTGCCGATCACTTTGATCGCCAGCTCCTTATCGCGAAATAACCGATCCACCGCCTCGCTGTACGCCATCAGGAAACGTTTTACGGTGTCTCTATCCTTGTTGATGGTGGTTCGGGTCGAAACCAGGCCCGTGGTTGGGTAATCGATCCCTTCTTTAGCGAAATTGGCGAGCTCGGCGAAGCCGGCTTTATTGGCCTTAAAGTTGCCGGGCGACGACAGAATTCCTCCCTGGATAACCCCGGCCTGTATCCCCGCAAGAATCTCCGGCTGCCCTCCCATTTGAATAATTTTTACATCGCTATCTGGCTCCAAGCGCCATTTCTTTAGCAACAAGCGCAAAGAACCGTCCGTTGAGGCGCCGTAGCGGGTAATGCCCAGTGTCTTGCCTTTAAGGTCTTCTTGCCTTTTGATCGATGGCTGAACGTAAAGATAGAAAGCCGGGACGTTGACCACGCCGCCGATGATCACAACGTCGCCGCCGGCAAGATTCACGGTGACAATATTACCGCCGCCCAGTGCTAAGGTAAATTCGCCGGCGATCATTGCTTGCTGTACTCGGCTGGCGCCTGCGACGTAAACCGGATCGACGTAAAGACCATGCTTCTCGAAAAGTTTCGCATCTTTGGCCAAATAAAAACCGGCCTGGGTCGCGCTAATGGCGCTGTAGGCTACGGCAATGCGCTTAAGTTGCGCCTGCGCGGGGGTGTGGCCGAAGAGCAGCGCAAGGATTGTCACGGCGAGAGTTCGTTTCATGGCGACTCCTACGGTTGACGAGGGTTGATAAAACTTACGTACGCGGCTAACCAGCATACAAACAAACCGAGGCCAATACTATCGTTTATCGTTGACTGAGAGAGTTGGGAAGTATAAGAGAACCAAACACCCCGCCAACAGTTTGGGAAATTCCAATGTATCGGGAGTCAATGAGGTTTAAATGACGATTGCGGACATCCAAGCGCAGAGCGAAAGTTGGAACATGAAAGTGATCGGCCATCACGATCTCAATGGCCACGGCGATGGCATGCAGTTACTCAAGCATGGCCGCTATGTTTACCTGGCGCACCTTGGCACCTCGCCGATGGCGCTGAGCATTCTCGACGTCGCCGATCCCAGCGAGCCGCGTTTGATCACGCAAATGCCCCACGCGGCGAATACCCATTCCCATAAGGTGCAGATCGTTGGCGACATTCTGATCCAGAATCAAGAACGCCCCTACTTCGACAAGTCGGTTGCCGATAGCGTGCCCAACGAGGCGGGCATCACAGTCTACAGCATAGAGAATCCCACCCAGCCGCGCGAGATCGGCCGGTTGAAACTGCCGGGCAAGGGCGTGCATCGCATGTGGTTCAGCGACGGCAAGTACGCCCATGTCGGCGCCTACCTCCCCGGTATTGAGGAGCGGGCGTATTTGATCGCGGATCTTTCCAATCCGACCAATCCGAAAGAAGCTGGGCGCTGGTGGATACCCGGCACCAAGGAAGGCGAATCGACGCCGGCGGATTGGACGCCGTTCGCCGGCGAACATTTCTATGTCCATGGAGCGATTCCCCATGGCGACCGGGCCTATGTGGCGCTGGTCGATGCCGGCATGGCGATTCTCGACATCTCGGACATCGGCAAGCCGAAGACGATTAGTCACATCGACTGGAGCCCGCCCTTTGGCGGTTACGCGCACACGACCTTGCCGCTACCGGGACGAAAGCTCGTCGTCGCCGTCGACGAGTCGGTGAAGTACGACTGCAAGGAAGGCGAGAAGCGGGTTTGGATAATCGATGTTCGCGAAGAAAGAAATCCGGTGATCGTCAGCACCTGCCCGGTGCCGCAGGGAGATTTCTGCAGCCGCGGTCTGCGTTTCGGCCCGCACAACGTCCATGAGAACCGGCCGGGGTCGTTTCAGAGTGAAAATATTATCTTCGTCACTTATTACAACGCCGGCCTGCGCGTGTTCGACATCCGCAATCAGTATCGCCCGGAGGAAGTGGGCTACTTCATCCCACCGGCGCCGGAGGGACAGAAGGCGCCGATGTTCAATGATTTGTATGTCGACACGGACGGGTTGATTTATGTGACCGACCGGATCAAGGGCGGCTTATATATCCTCGAATATACCGGGCCGAGAATTCACTAGTTTCGCTAGCGGGTCGCGGGAAGGTGGAAACGGGCAGTGTTCTATAAAAAGGTTACCAAGCGCGCGCAGTTCCAAACTCTAAATTAGCCAAACCCTTTTTTTGGGCGCCTACTGGAACCGGACTGCGAATTTCGCTATAGGTGTCGGGCCGATCGAATATGTCTGACCGCTTGCTCATAAATGTTTTCAACATCGACGCCGCGCTCGCCGTTGGGCGGGCGAACGGGATGTTTGCTGACCGTGGGCTGGAAGTGGACGTCATGGTTACGCCCAACTCTACGGATCAGATGCGCGGCCTGGGCAAAGGGTCATGGCAAGCCGTTTCCACGGCTTTCGACAACGTGCTGGGCTGGTCGGGGCGTGAGGGCGCGGAGATTGTTGCCATTGCCCAAATCTCCACGGGCAACACGCTGCCCGTCTATGTGCGGCCGGAAATCACGAACTGGGACGATCTTCGCGGCAAAGCCTTGGCTGTCGACGCCGTCGACACCGCCTACGCGCTGGTGCTGCGCCGCGTCCTGTTGGCGCACGGACTCGAGATGGCGCGCGGCGACTACACCTTGATAGCCAAAGGCACGACCGGCTACCGATTGGATTCGATGACTCAGGGTGAAACCTTCGCCGGCGTGTTAAATCCTCCCTGGGACAAAAAGGCCGAGGCCGCAGGGATGAAACGATTCGCCGATCACCGCGAGGTATTGCCGGATTATCCCGGCGGCGTCTACGCCGTCAATCGTCAATGGGCTGGCGATAACCGTACCCTTGTCGTCAGTTTCCTGCGCGTCTGGAATGACGCACTGCGCTGGGCTCAAGATCAAAAGAATCGAGACGAGGCGATCAAGGTTCTGGCCGCGGCGGAAAAGATCGACGAGCCGGCGGCGGCGAACCGCCTGCGCCAGTCGCCGCAAAGCGGCGGCTTGAATTTGCCGGGGCTGCAATCCGTGCTCGATCTGCGCGGGCAATTCGGACTCCTTCCACCGATGGGCGAATATTTGGCAAAATATTTTGACGAGAGTTTTTATCACGAGGCGTCTAATCAATAGCTGTTCCGAAGGATAGTATAAGGAGGTATACGATGAAGAACTTATTGACGATAATGGCCGGTGTCAGCCTCGGTTTGATGGTGGCGCTGGCGGGGACAAGTTTTGGCGCCGCGTCACCCATCGACCCGTTAATCGCTGGTGCCAAAAAAGAGGGTGTCATCGAATTCTACGGACCGTCCACGCTCGGTCCCGAAGGGGCGCAAGCGCTAGCCGCCGGTTTCAACAAAAAGTACGGCTTGAATATTAAATTGAACTTCAGCCCGTCTGGAAACATGACCCGAGATACCGCGAAGATCGTCGGCATGTCGGCCTCTGGACAGCCGCCGGAATGGGACATCATGGTCGTCACCGACGCTCACCATGGCTCACTGTGGCTGAGAAAATTGCAACAAACTTTTGATTACGCCGGCGCCGGCGTTCCCAAGGACCGGATTGAGTATGACAGCGGCACGATCTCAGTCGCCAATCAGTTTGCCCTGCCGACTTACAACAGCAAATTAGTCGCGGCCAAGGATGTCCCCACGAAGTGGGAAGATCTGCTCGACCCAAAATGGAAGGGCAAGCTCGGCGTCATCAACTCAACCCACCACTGGGGGCGGTTGGCCGCGGGCCCGTGGGGCGAGGAAAAGACCATAGATTTCATCAAGAAATTGTCGGCGCAAAAACCGTTGCTGACGCGCGCGGGTGAAATGGCGCAGAGATTGGTGTTGGGCGAAGTGTTGGTATCGGCAACTTTACAGGATAGCCAGCTGCACGAATCGCAACAGTCAGGCGCGCCTTTGGCCTTTGCCGATCAGGTTCAGCCGGTGATCTCGCCGGAGTATCACGTCGGCGTGCTTAAAAACGCGCCGCACCCGAACGTGGGTCATCTGTTCGTAATTTTCATGGCGTCACCGGAAGTTCAGGTCATCTGGAAAAAACACACCGGTCACTCGTCCGCCTATGTGGTCGGAACCGATGCTTATAAATTCGTTCAAGGCAAGCAGGTGGTTTACATGAAACAAGATCAAGCCGCCAAAGTTGACAAAATTTCGCGGCAGATCGGCAAGATCCTCGGTTTTGATTGAGAGTAGCGCCTTACTGCTGACTGAGTAGGGGGGGGCGGAAATGAAAGTAGAATCCCGCAGTGAGTCCTCAGTGGGCGTCATGGAAGGGCTGGGCCGTTATTTGCCCCAGGGCGTGACGGTGTTTGCCACAGGTTTGTCGGGGTTTCTTACTATATTGATCGGGTTGCCGGTGCTGATGGTCATTCTCATGAGCCTACGCACCGGCTTCCCGGGCGAAGACGTGCCGTTCACGCTGGAGAATTTTGCCGCGGTCTACCTGACTCCAAGAACCTATGAAGTTTTGCTCAACACGGTTTTTTTCGCGGTTTCCAGTGTAGCTATCACTCTTGTGATCGCCGTCCCGCTGGTTTGGATTCTCATGCGGACGGATATACCGTTCAAAAAAACCATCTACGTTCTACTGACCATCGGTATTCTTATCCCGGTTTTTTTGCGCACCATCGCCTGGATCTTGCTGCTCAGTCCACGGATCGGTCTAGTCAATAAATGGCTGCAAGGATTATTCTCGCTGAGCGAGCCGCCTTTCAATCTATACAGCATTACCGGTATGGCGTTTGTCCAAGGCATCTCTTTCGTGCCGGGGGCTTTTTTTATGTTGGCCGCGGCCTACCGATCCATGGACCCGTCGTTGGAAGAGGCAGCCTATACTTCCGGTGTCGGCAAACTCAGGACATTTCTCAAGATCAATATTCCCATCACCTGGCCGGCCATCGCGGGAGTGATGGTTTATCTTTTCATGACCGCCATCGCGGTCTTCGAAGTGCCGGCGATTATTGGCTTGCCGGCGCGTATCCTGGTGCTGAGTTCGCTGATTTTTACTTCGACGACCCCGTCGACAGGTCTACCGGACTATGGCATGGCGGGCGCCTACGGTGCCATCATGCTCCTGCTCGGTCTCGTCCTTGCGTTCTTGTACGTTCGCCTGGTGAAGCAGGGGAAGAAGTACACCGTTATTACCGGTAGAGGATACCGTCCGCGGGAGATCGCGCTCGGGCGCTGGAAGTGGGCGGCGCTCGGTTTCGTGTTCGTCTATCTGTCCATCGAGGTTTTTGTTCCTTTTGCCGTGCTGTTGTGGGCATCGCTGTTGCCGTACTTACAATTACCGTCAACGGAGGCTCTTTCATCGTTGACGTTCAAACATTATATCGAGTTGCCTAATCACGTCGGCCCCCAGCCGTTCATCAATACCCTGATACTCATGTTTGCGGTGCCGACGATCACCATGATCTTGAGCGTGCTGGTGTCGTGGATCGTGATCAGAACCCAGGTCTCGTTTCGCGGTTTCCTCGACACGCTGGCTTTCATTCCCCATGCGGTGCCTGGAATTCTGATGGCAGTGGGACTGGGCTATTTGGGATTGGCTTACCGTGATTATTTCCCGCTATACGGCACCGTTGCCATCATTGTGCTCGCGCACACCATCAACTGGATCGCCTATGGCACGCGAACCACCAACAGCGTCATGATCCAAGTCCACCGCGAGTTGGAAGAGGCGGGCCGGGTTTCCGGGGCCTCGGCGCCGCGAGTTTTGGGAAAAATCGTTTTGCCGCTGATCGCCGCCGGAGTGCTCAATAGCTGGATCTGGATCGGCATGCTCTCCTATCGCGAGGTCACGATGTCGCTGACACTTCTCACGCGTAGCAACATCGTGATCTCTACAGTGGTCTGGCAGTTTTGGGGCAGCGGTTGGGTTCCTCAGGTTGCCGCGTTAGGGGTGATTTTGATCCTCTTCGCGACGATCGTTGTCGGCACCGTGCGTTTCGCCCTTTCGCGCATCGGCGAGATCGGCTCGGCATCCTAGCACAAAGCCCGCCGGCGTTGCGCCATTGCAGATTACCGCTCGCAAATTTCACGCAGCGCGATGAGCTAGCCGCCGAGACAAGGTGACTTGCGGTAGACCCGATGCCGTTTGAATTATGAAATTTGAGATTCCCAACGTCAGTGAGGAAAGATGATTAGTATTAGAAAACTCCGCAAGTCTTTTCACGCCCAGCAGGGGGTCGTCAACGCGCTCAAAGAAATCGATCTCGAAGTTGCCGAAGGCGATTTTTGCGTCTTATTGGGGCCCAGCGGTTGCGGCAAAACGACTACCCTTAGATGCGTTGCTGGACTGGAAAGGCCGGACGGAGGCGAAATCGAAATCAGCGGCCGCATGGTCAATTCCCCCGGTTCGCGAATCTTTGTGCCCGCCGAGAAGCGCGAGATCGGCATGGTTTTTCAGTCCTATGCGATTTGGCCGCACATGAACGTTTTTCAAAACGTCGCTTTTCCTTTAACCCAAGGTCGCAAGCGGGTCGCTAAAAGCCAGGTGACCGACCGGGTGCGATCTGCACTAAAGCAAGTTCAATTGGATGGTCTGGAAGACCGGCCTGCTACGGATTTGAGCGGCGGGCAGCAACAGCGTGTCGCCATGGCGCGAGCCATAGTGACCGACTCCAAGGTGCTGTTGATGGACGAGCCGCTTAGCAACTTGGACGCGCGCTTGCGGGAGCAGATGCGCGTCGAGCTCAAGAAGATCACCAAAGCCATCGGCGTCACCACCCTTTACGTCACCCATGACCAAGCGGAAGCCCTGAGTCTCGGCGACAAAGTTTGCGTCATGAACCACGGCGAGATCCTGCAAATCGCGTCGCCCCACGAGGTCTATGCCAAACCGTCCAGTTTGTTCGTCGCGCAGTTCGTCGGCGAGATGAATTTCGTCAAGGGCTCGGTTGTCGGTCCGGGGAAAGTCGAGTCGGCGCTGGGTGTGATCGCCGTACCCTTGCCAACGGGCGTCAACAGCGGCGCGGCAGTGACGCTAGCGATCCGTCCGGAGCATGTCGAGGTATCGCCGACCGCGAACCACGACAACGCCACGACAACCGGGCGGGTGGCAAGCCGAAGTTACTTGGGCGACGCGGCGTTGCTCGAGGTCGAAATCAATGGCGTCACGCTACTCGCCAAGCTTGCCGGCGACACGGAACTCAAGGTTGGACAGGATGCGGTCGTCGACTTGCCGGCACAACGCTGGCATGTGTTCACCGAGACGAATTGAGTTGACCGCAATGAGCGCAAATTACCCAAAGGAATAAAAATGATTCGGAGCTTGGCGTCCTGGCGAAAGCAAGTCCTATTTGCGAAAGCCTCGTCTGTCGAGCGCAAAATGCGCGTTGACGCGATTCTTGCAGTCACCCAGCGTCTGTGAGATAGCATTCGAATCTCGAAATAGAAGGAACTTACATGGCTACATTCAAGGCGAAACCGGTTGGAAATTTATTGCGCGCGAAGTCGGTGGCGATCATCGGCGCGTCGCAAAAGGGCGCGTGGCCGCAGGGGATCTATCGCAATCTCAAAGGCGCAAAATTTCCCGGCGGCGTTTATTTGATCAATCCCAATTACCAAGAACTTTATGGCGATAAGTGTTATCCCAGCTTGGCGGCATGCCCCGAGGTTCCCGACGAATTGCTGATTCTCATTCCGACCCGCGCCGTGCTCGGCGTTCTCGAAGAAGCGGCGCAGTTGGGTAGCCGTTCGGCGACAATTTACACCGCTGGTTTCGGCGAAGGCGACGATGAGAAAGGCAAAGAGCGGGCGCAGCAGATGCGCGAGCTGTGCGACAAGACCGGCATGGTGATCTGCGGGCCTAATTGCATGGGCTCCTATTCCGTCGGCGAAGGGCTGTGGACGTTTCCCACCGCGACGCCATTATTGAAGAAAGGTCCGGTGGGTTTAATTTTTCAGAGCGGCGGTTCTCTCGGCAATTGGATCAAGGGCGCCACTGAGCGCGGTATCGGGTTCTCTTACGCGATCTCCAGCGGCAACGAAGTGAGTTTGGATTTGGTCGACTACTTGTCGTTTTTAGTCGACGATCCGGACACCAAGGTGATCACCCTGATGATCGAGGGTATTCGCCGCCCCAACGAGTTCATGGCAGTGGCGCAGCAGGCGCTGCAAAAGGGCAAACCTATTTTGGCGGTTAAGCTCGGCCGCTCGGAGATGGGCAAGCGCCAGGCGATCTCCCACACCGGCTCCCTCGCCGGCGCCGACGAAGTGTTCGACGCCATGTGCAAGCGCTTGGGCATCATTCGTTGCCCGACGTTGGAAGATATGACCGAGATCACCTTGGCGTTCATGCTGGGCCGCTTCCCCAAGGGCAGCCGCGCGGCGATCGTCGTCAACTCCGGCGGTATGAAAGGCTTGATCTGCGATCATTGCGACGACTTGAATACCGACCTGGCGCAGCTCAGCGACAAAACTAAAGAAGCGGTGCGGCCGCTCATCCCGGCGGAATTGGCTGTCGAGAATCCGCTTGAATGCGGCGTCGCCGGTTTCGGCGACGAGGCTGGATTTATCAACATCGTCAAACTGCACGCCGAAGATCCCGGCGTCGATCTCATGGCGATCCACGGCGAACTGCCGCGCGGCCAGACGAGAAACGCCGGATTGTTTAAAAGCGTTCTCGAAGCGACCGAAAAGCCGGTGCTGGCGTTCGGCCGTTCCACCTACAGCTGTACAGACGAGAGCCGCGCCTTTCAGGAAGAAGCGGGCATGCCTTTCTTACAGGCGATCAAACCGACGCTGCGCGCGCTGGCGGGATTGGGGCTGTACGGCGAGCGCAGGAACGCCGGTGTTCCGCCGTTGCCGGCGGCCAATGGCAATCCGGCTGTGCTCGACGGCGATATGTTGAATAAATTGCTACAGAGCAAAGGCATCGGCTTACCGAAGCAATCGTTGGCGGACTCAGCGGCCGACGCAGCGGCGCGGGCGAAGGAGATCGGCTTTCCGGTGGCGCTGAAATTGATCGCCGCAGATGTCGTGCATAAGACCGAGTCCGGCGCAGTGGTGCTCGGTTTGAAGAGCGCGGATGAAGTGCAAGCCGAAGGGCAGAAACTGCTTGCCAAGACTTCAGGCAAAGCGCAGTTGCTCGTCCAAGAGATGGTGCAGGGCACTGAAGTCCTCATCGGCGCGCGCACCGACCCGCAGTATGGGCCGTTCTTGATGGTCGGCTTGGGCGGCATCTTCGTCGAAGTTCTCAAAGATGTAGCCATTCGCTTGCTGCCGGTGGACGAAAAGGAAGCGCGCGCGATGTTGAAAGAATTGCGCGGCTATAAAGTTTTGGAAGGCGTACGCGGCCAAGGGCCGCGCGATGTCGACGCGCTGGTGAAAGCGATGGTCGGCTTGTCGGAAGTTTTCGCGGCGCATAGAAATTCTCTGTCGGACATGGAGATCAACCCGATCATGGTGCGAGCGCAAGGCGGCGGTGTCGCGGCGGTGGATGTACGGCTGGTGCGGAAGTAGGGAGATTGGCCGCACCCTTCGTCGGTGCTCAGGCAATCGCCACGCGAAAGGGC